>JAWUZB010000023.1:0-21802 GCA_034110505.1 Gammaproteobacteria bacterium | reverse complement strand
CTTCGCTCGGCACCGACTTTCTCCATTACTCTTTCAGCACGTTTTATCTTACTGGTTAATGGTTGCAGTTCTTTGCGGCGCTCAGCATCGATTCGTTTTTGTTCTTTCTTAGCGCTTGCTGTGTTCTGCGGTTGCGACTCTTCTGCTTCTGGCTGATCAGCGTCATCGTTAGAGGCGCCACCTCTATTGTGCTCCGCCAACCATTTAGGGTAGTCGTCGACACTGCCCTGAAATTCGGTGGCGCGACCATTGGCGACCAAAATTAACTTATCTGAGTTAACTCGTAATAAGTGCCGGTCATGCGACACTAACACTACCGCGCCTTCATAGTCCTGCAGCGCAACCGCGAGGGCCTGACGCATTTCTAAGTCTAGGTGATTAGTTGGCTCGTCGAGCAATAATAGGTTAGGGCGTTGATAGCAGATTAGGGCCAAGGCTAAACGAGATTTTTCACCGCCAGAGAATGGAGCTACTTTGCTAGTGGCTTTATTACCACTAAAACCAAAACTGCCAATGTATCGGCGCAGTTGGTTTTCAGTTGCTTGCCCGTTATTACATTCCTTGTCTAAGATTTGCATGTGTTCCATCGGCGAGTGATCCATTTGCAGCTGCTCGATTTGATGCTGTGCAAAATAGCCAATGTTGATTTCTTTTGATGAATGATAGTTGCCAGAATTGAGCTTAAGTTCGCCGGCCAGTAATTTTATAACGGTCGACTTACCCGCACCATTCGGTCCGATCAAGCCAATGCGGTCCCCCGGCGTCATTGAAAACTCAATACCATCAACAATATTAGTGTCGCCGTAGCCGACCGCCGCATGATGTAGGCTGAGCAGTGGGCTAGGGTTTTTCTCTGGCGAAGGAATACTAAAGCTAAAGGGAGAGTCTACGTGAGCCGGTGCGATCAGTTCCATTTTCTCTAGCGCCTTTAAGCGACTTTGTGCCTGCGTCGCCTTAGTCGCTTTAGCTCTGAAACGTCTTACGAAATCTTGCATGTGAGCAACTTCACGCTGCTGCTTATCAAACTGTGATTTTAGGTTGGCCAGTTGCTCGGCACGGATACGCTCGAAAGCAGAATAGTTACCTTTATAAAGCTGCGCTTTTTGGTGTTCTATATGCAGTGTATGAGTGGTTAGTTGATCTAAAAAATCGCGATCGTGAGCAATTAGAATCAAGGTGCCAGTGTAGTGCTTTAACCAGCGCTCTAACCAAAGCACCGCGTCTAAGTCTAAGTGGTTGGTCGGCTCATCCAGCAGTAGCAAGTCTGAACGGCACATCAATGCTTTTGCCACACTTAAGCGTACACGCCAACCGCCAGAAAACACCGAGGCAGGTTTGTCTATATCGGCATTCTTGAAACCAAGTCCATTCATCAGTTGAGCAGCGCGGCTTCGGGCTGAGTAGCCGTCAATCTCTTCGTAACGAGACTGGTATTTTAAGAACCGAGGATGGTCTGGGTTTTGAATTTTGCCGTCCAGCTCGCGCCATTCGGTATCGCCATCTAAGACATGCTCAATCGCCGGTCGTTGATCGGCGGGGGCTTCTTGAGCGACATGCGCCATGACCCAATCGCGGGGTATTTTGACATCACCTTTATCAATCACCAGCTCATTACGTAAGACCGCGAAAAGAGATGATTTTCCGCAGCCGTTGGCACCCGTTAGACCGACTTTTTGGCCCGGATGAATCTGACAGCTAGCATCGTCGAACAGCATGTTCTCGCCACGACGAATCGATAGGTTTTCAAACTGAATCATATTGGTTTGAGGCTAAGACTCGAGAAATTGTTGCATACGTTCTATCTGTTCTAACAATAGCGTTTTTGCTTTTTCGGCATCGCTTAACTGTTGCTTAGCTTTGTTAAGTACCGCTTCAGGGGCTTTATCAACAAAGGCGGAATTGCCTAATCGGCCAGCAACGCCAGCAATGTTCTTCTCGGCTTTCTCTAACTCTTTATTTAAGCGTTGTATCTCAGTCGATGCATCAATAAATGATCCAAGTGGAATCAGTACACGCATATCGCCGACCAGCGCGGTGGCCGACTCAGGTAAGTCGTCGCCGCCAGCAACCGCTTGCATCGACTCGAAACGTCCAAACTTAAGCAAATAGGCCTGATTGTTTTGCATCCAAGTTAACGCATTTTTATCCGCGCCTTGGATCAAAATAGGCAGCTCTTTGGCTGGGCTAATGTTCATTTCACCGCGTATATTACGAACACCGGTTATCACCGCTTGAACCCAACGCATTTCATCGATCGCTGATTGGTCGATCAACGTTGCATCGGCAACTGGGAACTCACAGTTCATGATGGTGTCTTCAGTGGCGTTAGCCAACGGCTTAACGTTCTGCCAAAGCTCTTCACTGATGAATGGCATGATTGGATGCAACAAACGCAGTGTTGTTTCGAGTACGCGAACCAAGGTTCTGCGAGTACCCCGTAACTGAGCTTGGCTCGCATTTTCGTCGTTAAGAACAACCTTGGTGAGCTCAACGTACCAGCTGCAATATTCATCCCATACGAAGCTATAAAGGGTTTGTGCCATCTGATCAAAACGATAGCTTTCGATTTGCGCGCTTACATCCGATTCAACTTGTTGCAAGCGTGAGATAATCCATTTATCCGCTAGGCTTAATTGGTATTCATCATTTATTTGTCCGCAATCGTGGCCTTCGGTATTCATCAATACATAGCGAGAGGCGTTCCAAAGTTTATTACAGAAGTTTCGATAGCCTTCAACTCGAGCTAAGTCAAAGCGTATATCTCGGCCTAAGGTGGCTTGGCTCGCGAATGTAAAGCGCAAAGCATCAGTACCGTAAGATTCAATACCGTCGGGGAATTGCTTGCGGGTCGATTTCTCGATCTTGGCAGCCATTTTTGGCTGCATCAAGCCGGCAGTTCGTTTAACCACTAAATCTTCTAAGGAGATACCATCGATCAAATCTATTGGGTCGAGCACGTTGCCTTTTGACTTAGACATTTTCTGACCTTCTTGGTCACGAACCAATCCATGAATGTAGACTTCTTTAAATGGCACTTGGTCAGTGAACTTTAAACCAAACATAATCATTCTGGCAACCCAGAAGAAGATAATGTCAAAGCCAGTCACCAATACATTGGTCGGGTAGTACTTAGCCATTTCTGGCGTCTTCTCTGGCCAACCTAAGGTTGAGAACGGCCATAGTGCTGACGAAAACCAGGTATCCAGGACATCGTTGTCTTGAGTAAGGGTAACGCCTTCGCCAGCTTTCGCCTGGGCTTCTTCGGCTGAGTTGGCAACGAAGATATTACCCTCGTCGTCGTACCACGCAGGAATACGATGACCCCACCAAATTTGTCGTGAGATACACCAGTCTTCGATGTTTCGCATCCATTCAAAATAGGTATTGCTCCAATTTTCAGGGACAAATTTAATCTCGCCATCTTCGACAACGCGAATCGCTTCCTTGGCTAATGGAGCAACCTTTACGTACCACTGGTCGGTGAGATAGGGCTCGATTACGGCACCTGAGCGATCGCCTCGAGGAACCATTAGTTTGTGTTCGACCACTTTTTCTAGCAAGCCCGCTGCATCGAAGTCGGCAATGATATTTTTACGCGCCTGGTAACGGTCTTGGCCGTGGTAGGGCGAACCCTCGAGGTCGATCGCGGCGTTGTTATCTAGGATATTGATCTTTTCTAGATCGTGACGCTTGCCAACGTCATAGTCATTAAAGTCATGTGCAGGCGTGATTTTTACACAACCTGAACCAAATTCAGGGTCAACGTAGTCATCAGCAATGATCGGGATTTGTCGATCGGTCAACGGTAAATTAATCGTCTTACCAACTAAATGCTTAAAACGTTCATCGTCGGGATGTACGGCTACGGCACTGTCTCCCAACATTGTTTCAGGGCGGGTGGTAGCAACCACTAAGTACTCGCCAGGGCTATCGCTGAGCGGGTAGCGAAGGCTCCACATATGTCCGTTTTCTTCCGTCGATTCAACTTCTAAGTCTGATACCGCGGTCAGTAGCACTGGGTCCCAATTAACTAAGCGTTTGCCACGGTAGATTAAGCCTTCATCGTGTAGTTTCACAAACACGTTTTGTACCGCGCTGGACAAGCCGTCGTCCATTGTGAAACGCTCACGTGACCAGTCAATTGCCGCGCCCATACGCCGAAGTTGACGGGTAATAGTGCCACCCGATTCGCCTTTCCACTCCCAAATTTTCTCGATGAACTTCTCACGGCCTAAATCGTGACGGCTTATACCATCAACCGCGAGCCTGCGCTCAACCACCATTTGCGTTGCGATACCGGCATGATCGGTGCCCACTTGCCACAAGGTTTGATCACCTTTCATACGGTGATAGCGGGTCAATAGATCCATGATTGTGTCTTGAAAAGCATGCCCCATATGCAAACTGCCGGTCACATTCGGCGGCGGAATGGCTATGCAATAGGCGGTTTCTGATTCACGCGCTACGAAGCTGTTGTTGGCTTCCCAGCGTTGGTAGATCGCCTGTTCAATTTTCGAAGGTTGGTATTGGTTGTCTAGCGCGTTGCTCATGATGGATTCTGAAGGGCGTTAATAGTTGTTCTGCAAAGGCCAATTATACGGCTTTGTGGTGACACAATGCAGTAGTAAATGACCTAACAGAAGGGATTTCGTGATGCTGGGCAAATATCTCAGCGTCGATAATGCAAAATAAGACTAGAGCTCAATGTTGTGCATCTTCAGCTCAAAACCTTCGCCCTGATAGCGTTTATAGCGCTTACGAGCCGTGGCTTTAGAGTCATCGTCGGCTTCAACTATTTCGGCTATGCGCGAGAAGTTATGGTTGAATAACGGAATGTCTGAAGATAGATTAATCAGCACATCGTGTTCGCGCTCCAATACCAGCGGGGTAATTGAATTGTGGTCACCTATCTGCAGTAACGATTGCGGCTTAGGGTCGCTAGTCAAATCATGCACCAAGAAACTGCTGTCGCTAAACGACCACATCACTCTATCAAGTTCTGTAGTCGCCTCAGAGCTGTCAGTAATAATCAGACAGCTCTGTTTAATGCGTTGCAGTTTATTCGCTAGCCGACTTGCCAACTTGTATTTGGCATCGTTAACTCGATTAGAAATTAGGTAAAAATCAACCTGTTTCATAATTAGCTCAGGCTATTAACAGCGGTCCATTAAGTATTGGGTCAAGATCGGTACGGCTCGGCCACTTGCGCGTTTACCAGCGGCGCCACCCCAGGCGGTGCCAGCAATGTCGAGATGTGCCCAACGGAAGTCTTCGGTAAAGTAAGATAAAAAACAGGCTGCGGTAATGCTGCCAGCGCCGGGTGTGCCGATATTGGCTAAATCGGCATAGTCACTTTTAAGTTGCTTTTTATACGTTTCTTTAATCGGCAACTGCCATGCATGATCTAAACTTTCTTCACCAGCGGCAATTAGGTCATCAATAACACCTTGATCGTTACCCATTACGCCCGCAGTTTGATGGCCTAAGGCGACGATCACCGCGCCAGTTAAAGTCGCAATGTCGATCACTGTTTGAGGCTTAAAGCGTTTGGTATAGGTGAGTGCATCACACAATATCAGGCGGCCTTCTGCATCTGTGTTTAAAATTTCAATTGTTTGCCCTGACATACTAGTGACAACGTCACCAGGTTTGTTGGCTAGGCCGTCAGGTAGATTTTCTGAGCTTGGAATGACGCCGACAATGTTAATCGGTAATTGCATTTCAGCGGCGGCCACTAATGCGCCAAATACGCTGGCAGAACCACACATGTCGTATTTCATTTCATCCATTTTGGCGCCTGGCTTCAAAGAGATACCACCAGCATCAAAGGTTAAGCCTTTGCCAACTAAGGCATGCGGGGCTTCTTTCGAGTTTTTTGCTCCTTTGTACTCCATAATAATCAGCTTTGCTGGTTCGCGACTGCCTTTACTAACCGATAATAGCGAACCCATACCGAGATCAGTCATATCCTTCTCGCTTAAAATTTTAACTTTAAGGCCATGCGACTTGCCGAGTTTTTTAGCTTGACTGGCTAGATAGCTAGGTGTGCAGACGTTGCCCGGCATATTACCTAAGTCTTTAGCTAGGGTTTTTCCATTGTTGATCGCGCAACCGATAGCGGCGGCTTTCTTAGTTGCGCTGAGCATCTTACGATCGTCGCACCATAGCGTCGCTTTAAATTCTTTACTTACGTTAGTAGCGTGAGCTGATTTGGGTGCCTTAATATACTGATACTCTGTGTCGCCTAATGCTTCGATTAAATGCCTGCTGACTGTTTCTATACTGCTCTTTGCATTCAACGCGTCTAGCTCGAACGTCGCTTCGTCGATTTTCAGTGCCTTAAGTTTGCTGGCGAGCGCGTTAAGCGTTTCTCGCACTGTTTCAGTGTCTAACTTGGCATCCCCGACGCCAAGCAGTATGATTTGCTTTGCTCCGACACCTTCAGGGACCATCAGGTTAACCATTTCACCATTAGTGGCGTTGAACTGGCCGGACTCTTGCAAACGCGCAATCGCACCACCCGTCGCTGTGTTCAATTCAGCACATTGCGAGCTAATTTTCTTAAGCGGTTTTAGTGCAACAACTAAACAGTCGGTCTTTAGCTGATAATTTTTTGATGCTTTTGCTTGAATCTTCATCTGCGGTTCAGGTCCTATTAGTTTTAATGAGGTCTTTAGAGTTATTTATCTATTTATTTAGTCTTTCGCCAATTCAAGTTGATTGCTTGATACACTTAGTAACTAAAATTTTTCGAGCGACGATTACAAACACAGTATAGCTTGAAAGTTAAACCGCATACACATCTGAAGCCATTAGCGAAAGTCAAATTTAACCATGATCGTAAACAAATCATTTATAACCGAAGTATTGCGCACTGCATTGGCCGTAACCTTCGTGATTATTAGCATCTTCTTGGTGATGCGAGTTATGGGTTTCTTAAGTCAGGCCGCCGAAGGTTTGATTCCAGTTAATGCAGTACTAAGCTTAGTTACGCTGAAGATGATCTCATATTTAGACGTGATGTTACCGCTGATGTTTTATATTGCGTTGATTATGGTGCTGAACCGTTGGTATTCAGATCAAGAGATGGCGGTATTGGCCAGCGCTGGGTTAGGTATCTTCCATTTTCTTAAACCATTGTCTGTGTTGGTGGCGATACTGGGCGGGTTAGTGGCTTTTTTCTCGTTTTATTTAACCCCTTTATCGTTAGCGCAGGGCCATAAACTAGAACAGGAGTATCGACAAAGTAACGAAGTGTCGGGTGTTATCACGGGTCGTTTTGTTGAGGCCAAAGATGGCAATGCGGTGTACTTCGTTGAAGACTATAATCGCAGCACTGGTAACTATGAAAATGTCTTTGTTTACAGCAAGTCATTCGAACGTGAAGGTGTGGTGGTAGCTAAAACCGCCTATAGAACCGAAGACGAAAAAACTCAGGATCAATTTTTAGTATTGGTTAATGGCTCTCGATATGAGGGCAACCCTGGTTCACCCGACTATCGCGTAGTCGATTTTGAAAAGTACGCCTTGCGAATAGAGCCAAAAAACCAAACCCGTTTGTATTTACCGGTGCGAGCCCGACCCAACAGCGAACTAATCGATTCAGATGATCCCAAACTCAAGAGCGAATGGTACTGGCGCGTGGCAAAGGTATTTACCTTGCCAATATTAGCGATCTTCGCCCTCGCATTGAGTCACGTCGATTCTCGACAGGGAAAATCTACTGGCATGGTCATGGCTTTTTTAGTCTACCTGACGTACACCAACATGCTGGCGTATACCGTAGCCTTAATTAAAAAAGGCGAAGCACTCAATGGAACACCCATCTGGTTAGTTCACCTAGTGTATCTAATCTTGGCATGTTATTGCCTGTATCGCCGCAATTACAATTTGCCGTTGATACCTGAATTTAGTTTTAAATGGCGTGCGGCCGTTAGAGGGTAGTCGACGATGAGAATACTAGACCTTTATATTGGCAAAATTTTACTGCGTTACATCATGGTGACCATAGTTGTTTTACTTGGTCTTTTCACTTTCGTCAGCTTTATAGATGAACTGGGTGACTTAGATCGCGGCAGTTACGGGATTTTGCAGGTCATTCAATACGTGCTCTTGACCATTCCGAAAACCCTATATGAAGTTTTCCCGATGGCGGCTCTGATTGGCTCGATTCTCGGGCTATCTACGCTAGCAAGAGATTCCGAATTGATCGTAATGCGAGCGGCCGGCATCTCTATTTTACGAATAGTTTTCTCGGTTCTAAAAGTGGGTGTTATTCTGGCTATCCTGTCGATGTTTATGGGCGAGGTTGTTGCGCCGTTTACAGAAGACCGTGCGATAGACGTAAAAGCCGAGTCGATCATCAATAATAGTGGCCGTAAGGGTGATTTTGGTGTTTGGCTTCGAGATGATAATACCTACGTTAATATTGGCGAAGTATTGCCTGGTCAACAGCTTCGTTTATTGGATATTAAGATCTTTGAATTTGATAACCAGAACTTTCTACGCTTTTTATCGACCGCACGTGAGGGCGAGTTTCAAATAGCTAGGCCGGGTAGTGGTCAGAAAGACCGCTGGTTACTTAAAGATTTACGTCGCACCATGATCAACGAAGAGAGCTCGGCCGCCGATGAAGTGTCAGCGGCGTACTGGAGTACTGTTTTAGACCCTCAAATTCTGAAGATATACCAAGTTAAGCCGGAACAGCTATCGATTTGGCAGTTGCAAGAATACATTGCTCATCTACGTTCAAACAAACAAGACACCTCAACCTATGAACTCGAATTTTGGACTAAAATAGTTACCCCATTTGCGACCCTGGTGATGCTGATTTTGGCTGTGCCATTCGTTTTTAAAGAATCGCGTAGTGGTAATTTAGGTCGCAGTTTGTTCTCTGGAATTATGATTGGCTTAGGCTTTTTTATCGCCAATCAAGCGTTTAGCTATTTCGTAACTCTATTCGGTATACCACCGATATTAGGAGCGTCTTTGCCGACAATTATCGTTGCCCTATTTAGTTTTATAATGATACGAAGGATTGTTTAGCCATCGACTTTAGCCGACCGGCGCCAATCTTAGCCGACCGGCGGTTTGCGACCTTTCGAAGCATTCTTTGCGCGATGCTTGCTTAGGTTTTGCTGTTTGTCTTTGTCGGCTTGTTGCGTTGACTTGATGATTTGCGTGCCGCTTAATATGTCGTGCCAGGCACGTTTTTTGTTATCTAATAGAATCCAAGTAAAACCTAAACCAACGAAGGCCCAAGACACTATCGCGGCTAGATAACGTTTTAAGGCGGTATTCCAGTTGATGAATTTGCCGTCGGGTTTAACGAGATAAAGGTTCCAAACCTTCATGCCAAGCGTTTGGCCGCCATGGGTCCAAAACCATCCATAGAAGAAAAAGCTAACGCAAATAACGTTGACGCTGACAATCACCCCACCGACTAATCGACCCAGGTCGTTCAGTGAGCGCAGTGTATGTGGGGTGGACGGGTCAGCAGCGACAGAAAAAGCGTCTTGTCCGAGCCAAGTAAACAAGCCCATCAATAGCGCCGAGCTAAAGAAAGCGACACTGACTAATAATAGACCGTCATAAAGAATAACGAGTAGGCGTTTAAAGAGGCCGATAGTTTGCATTTTTCTGTTCGTTTGTCTGTTTTTGTTGGTGGAAAACTAAAGTTGTACACAATAGCGAGCTTGCCGTTACTTTTATGTAAATTAGCTTACATCTCTTTCAACTTACGCAATAAATGAATTGTAAATTGCTGTTTTTAAACAATAAAATATTTTGCTTAAAAAATAAGCAATTTGTCTCAGCCATTGATTTTATGGCCTTCTGTGATAGTTGTTCACAAAGTTATCCACAGTTATTGTGGATAAGCATAGCAAACGCCCGTAGCGACTATGTTGAGCGCGAATGATACGACAAGGTGGGTTGATGAAGAATCGAATATTATGATTTTTTTGTTAAGTTTTTACTTAGTTTGGAGTGATTTTTTTGTTCTCAAAAGTGACTCTGGCTTGAATTAATCGGCGCGAGTTACTATTGTTAAGGTGTTGAGTGCCTTTGTCGGTTATTACAACGTTGTCAGTTTAACAATCAACTAGGGCACACGGCGACACTATTATTCAAGCTTCAATTTATTGCTAGCAAATCCAACTGGGAAGAAACTATGGCCAATACCTTTCACTATCTCGACAAAGCATTATCACAAGTACGTGACCTGGGCCTGATGCCAGAAAAAGTAGATGAAGCTCCGGTAGTGATGCTATTGGAAAAGCTGACCGAGATTGATGAGGCTAAGGTGATCGCGATCGCTCGGACCTTATCGCAAGCCTCGGTATTTAACGATATTGTGCGTGAGCAAGTGTCTGAAATGCGAGTCGGTTCACGCTACCAGAAAATCACCGAATCATTCAATTCTATTCGAGATGATGCTAAGCGTATGGTTGGCCAGGTCGAAGACGGCGAGGTCGATACCTTTGAACGCATTAGCAATATCTGGATGAAGGCTACAAGAGGTGATATCGCTTCTAGATTTGATAAGATCAAGCAGGTTTACCTAGAAGTTGCGGCCGACTCACGCGAGCAAATTGAGCGTGAGCGAGTAATTTAAAGGCTTATCAAGACTTTCGCGGTGCGATAAAACAATCAGAGATTTACGCTTTAGATGTGCTCAAGCAGACTGAAGCTATTTGGAATGAATCTAAGGGCGCACTAAAGCAGGCCAATGATACTGTCGCCGCTTATAGTGGTGATGATCTCGCCGAAAGAGCAAAATTAGAGTTGTCCCGAGATGAGCAGATGCGTGCCTTACAATTTGCCGAAGATCGTTATCAGTTGGCTAAGGATATTTCCGATAACTTAACCGTAAGCTACAACACCTCAGAGGTGATTATGGCGCGTCTAATGCAAACCAATAGCGCTAAAGAACGAGTTTATAAGCAAGCAATCACGTTCTTCGGCACTAACGAGTCTGTGCTGACCGCGTTAACTGCCTCGTTTACTGGTTTGTTCGGCTTACATGAGAGTACGCAAACGCGTGAAGCGATGAAAGAAGGTGTTTCTAAGAGCTTAGAGGCCCTCGCTGATATCGGCGGGAAAGTTCAAGAAGCGGCCGTTAAAGCAGGTTATGGCCCTACTATTCGTGCTGATGCGGTCAAGAAATTAGTCGATTCAGTGGTAAATTTTCAAGAGCGCTCACGAGAAATCATTGAAGAAATGCGTGTTTTATCGACTAAAAATGCCGAGGAAATTCGTGACTCAGTGGAAGATGGTAAGCAGCGTATGGCAAAAATTATCGAGCGCGGCAGTTCGCTACCGTTGCCGTATAAGGTTTAGGTTTCGATTATAATTTTAGGCTTGAAAACGTAATGCTTAGTGAAGACCAGAAAGCGCCATTAGAAGATCTTATGGCGGCTATGGATGTGGTCGACACACTTCGTCATGAGCAAAGTGTCACTGAGCGGGAGTTGGATGGTGAAGGTCGCCGCCAGCGCTTGTTGGTTCGTCTGCGCAAGTTATACGCCGCGCAAGGCATTGATGTGCCAGATCATGTGCTTGAAGAGGGCATAGATGCGCTTGAGCAAGAGCGTTTTAAATATCTAGCTGTCAAAACTAGTTGGCGTACCAAATTAGCGCGCGTGTGGGTTAGTCGCTTACGTTGGGGCAAGCCGCTAGGTTTTCTGGCGATTGTTGGCAGTATCTTCTATGGCTACTATTTTTTCAGCGACGTACTTCCTGAGAGAAATTTACGAGCAAACTTGCCAGACTCCGTTAACAGCGTGTTTTCTGGCATTGTTGCGGCTGCTAAAAACCCTGAGGTGATAGATCAGGCAAAAGCATCGTCGGCCAAGGCTTATCGTGCGATTGATGAGAGTAATTATGCCGAAGCTAAGGCGGTTATCGCTAATATGCAGGGAGTAAAAGCTCAGCTGTCTTTGGACTACAATATTCGAGTTATCTCACAGCCTAATCAAAATTCAGGAATCTGGCGAAATCCTCCGAACAACCTTAATGTTAAAAACTACTACCTTATCGTTGAGGCCGTAGATAAAGATAACCGTGTGCTCGAGCTAAGCATTATTAATCAAGAAGACAATACCGCGGCGCTGAAGAAACAATGGGGCCTGAGAGTCAGTCAAGAGACGTTTTATAAAGTCGCGGCGGATAAACGCGACGATGGCATTATTCAAGCAAACACAGTCGGCAAGAAACAGGTGGGTTATTTGCAACCGACATTTAGTATTCCTACTAGTGGCGCAACGATTACAGAGTGGTAGCCATGTTAACCGGACCGTCGGCACTTAGAAATATAGATCAAAGCTTACAAACTATTCGCAATGAATTTGTGCGTCTAGATCGCCAATTGGGCCAGTCGACCTCGCAAATGGTAGCCAATCAGCGGCATAGAGCAAAGCTGATTAATGACATTGCGAGTGTACGTTTAGCTGAAATCGAAAGTGGTCAATTAAACGCAAATTTCACCGCCGCCGATCATCAGGCCTCTGAATTTTTGGCTCAGCGCTCACATGCGCTATCTGATCTAGGCTTAAGCATAGATCAGACTAACCAGAGAATTATTGAGGCCGAGACAGAACGAGATGTGTTGCTTGAAACGGTCAATACGACCTCGGCTAAAATTGTCGATATCGAAGGTCTAGTTCAACAGCAGCTTAAAGGCGACGAAGCTTATATGCAGCAATTTGAGTTAGCCAAACAAGCTGAGTCTGTAGCGCAAGAGGCGCAGCATAAAACGCAACGTGCTCAAGCGGATATGGCTGACAAAGCCGCGCCCTATCAGGCGGATGACTTATTTATGTATTTATGGCGTCGTGACTACGGCACCAGCGAATATCAAGCGGGTGCTTTAGTACGTTTTATTGACGGCTGGGTTGCCCGAGTAATTAAATATGACGCGTCAAGAGTTAACTACTGGAACTTAGTTGAGATACCCAAACGTTTAAATGAGCACGCTGAAAGCGTTGGTGATATCGCTGACGAGCACCATAGCTTATTGCAGCAATTAGAGCTTAGTGCGCTCGATGCTGCAGGCGCTAAAAATTTAGAGGCTGAGTTGCAGACCCTGCGCTTGGGATTAGACGCTCATGACGACATTATTGAGTCTGTTGAAACCAAGCTGAATGACTATTTAGATCAACGCGCTCGCTATGTAGCCGGCGAGGATGACTATATTCAACGGTGCTTACAAAGACTTTCGAGCTCGTTAGAGCATCAGAGCCTCGAAGAAATTCACCATTACGTAAGCGCGACGGTCTCGCCAACCGATGACCGCATAGTAATAGAGTTACAAGTGCTTGACGGTAGTTTAGAAAGTGTTGAGGAGGACCTTAAGGGGCTTCGCAAACTTCATGATCGAAAACTAGACAGGCTTAAAGAGCTCGAAAAAGTCAGGCGTGATTTTAAGAATTCTCGCTTTGACGATGTCCGTTCAGGCTTTGGCAATCAAGCTTTAATCGGTAATGCTCTATCCCAGTTTATTCAAGGTGCTGTCTCAGGCGCTGACGTCTGGAGTGTAATAAAGCGTAATCAGCGCTATCGGCAAGTAGCATCAATCCCCGATTTTGGCAGCGGAGGTCTGGGTGAGATTGCCGATGTAATCGGCGGTGAAATTATGCGCCAAGGTCGCCGTAAAAGGCGTTCTAGTCATGGTTCTAGCTGGCATTGGCCTAAGCCGCGCGGTGGTGGAGGTGGTTTTAAGACACCTAGAGGTGGTGGTGGCTCTGGCGATGGGTTTAAGACTGGCGGCGGGTTTTAGCCTGCAGGGTTAATTGGCTTATTCAAAAAAAAGACCAGCGTAAAACTGGTCTTTTTAATGCTACTATTTTGCCGTTTTAATAGGCGGGTAAGTTAGCGGGCAAAGTTGCTTGCTGCAAATTCCCAATTAACGATTTGCCAATAGTTTTTCAGATATTCTGGGCGAGCGTTACGGTAGTCAACGTAGTAAGCATGTTCCCACACATCGACCGTTAATAGTGGTGTAAGGCTTTGGTCGGTGATTGGCGTGTCAGCATTGCTGGTGTTAACAATCGCCAGTGAGCCGTCGGCGTTTTTTACTAACCAAGTCCAACCTGAACCAAAATTACCAGCCGCGCTGGCGGTGAATTTTGTTTGAAACTCTTCGAATGACCCGAAGGCTGCATTGATGGCATCGGCAAGTTCGCCAGCCGGTTCACCGCCAGCATTTGGAGCCAAACTATTCCAATAGAATGTATGGTTCCATATTTGCGCTGCATTGTTAAAAACGCCGCCTTTACTAGAGTGAATGATTTCCTCAAGAGATTTGTCAGCATCATCAGTGCCTTCAATCATCTTGTTTAAGTTTGTTACATAGGCGTTGTGGTGCTTACCGTAGTGGTAGTCGATAGTCTCTTCTGAGATGGTTGGCGCAAGGGCGTTGCGAGCATACGGTAAAGCGGGTAATTGAATTGACATTGAGAACTCCTTAACTGTCTTGATTTTACGAATTTGGGATGAATTCGCGCAGTCTAGCACAGCCTAATTAGTATTTAATTAACGCTTTATTGACTTCTTGATAGTGGCTACCTTGTTTGTCAAAAGTTAATTGTAAGACAAATCGAAGTTGTCATATAAATGTAAGCTAATTACAATACAATATAATCTTAATGCGATAGACTGTTGATATCGGCCATAAATTCCCGCAACCCATTTATTTCTCCTTCAGTCTTTAGGCATAAAATGAAAGAAAATTACAAAATTAAAAACCTTAATAGAACAAAAATTGTCGCCACAGTTGGCCCGGCATCGGAAAGTATTGACGTATTAGAAACAATGATTCTGAACGGTTGTAGTGTATTTCGAATTAATTTTTCGCACGGCTCTCATGAATCACATGGCCAGTCTATTCTCAATATCCGACAAGCGGCTCAAAATTTGGGTCAACATGTGGCTATTCTTGGTGACCTTCAAGGTCCGAAAATTCGTATTGGCGCAATCAAGGGCGACAAGATTTCATTGCATGTAGGCCAACTTTTATTGCTCGATTCGAATATCGCCGATGAAGATGGCAGTGCTGATGGTGTTAGCTATTTGTGTGACACCTTAGCTGAAAGTTGTGGCCCAGGCCGAATATTGATGCTTGATGATGGGCGAGTTCAGTTAGAGGTTGTTTCGGTAGCGGGTAATGCCATTAGTACCAAGGTCATTGCCGGCAATAAATTGTCCTCCCGAAAAGGTTTGAACCTCAAAGGCGGGGGCCTTGCAGAAGACGCGCTCACCCCGAAGGATATAAAAGATATGGCGTTCGCGGCCAAGCAAAACTTAGACTATATGTGCGTGTCATTTCCATCTAAGGCGCAAGATATGTTGGATGCCAGGGCTAAACGTGATGAGATAGGCTGTTCGACTAAGTTAATTGCGAAGCTCGAAAGAGCCGAAGTAGTTGCATCTGAAGGTATTATTGACGAAATGATTACTAGCTGTGATGGCGTTATGGTCGCTCGTGGTGATTTAGCCGTTGAAGTGGGCTTTGAGTCGGTTACCTCGTATCAGAAGCAAATTGTTGCACGTGCTCGAACGCTTAACAAACCAGTTATTGTCGCCACCCAAATGATGGAAAGCATGATTGATTCGCCAGTGCCGACTCGTGCTGAAGTGTCTGACGTTGCTAATGCGGTATTTGACTACTGTGATGCGGTTATGTTGTCAGCTGAGACAGCCGTTGGTGATTACCCAGTAGAGGTGATTCGAACCGTCTACGATGTCATCATTGCCACTGAAAAGCACGTTGCTACGCAAGTTTCCAAGCACCGCGTTGAGATCGAATTTGAATACGTTGACGAATCAATCGCCATGGCATCAATGTATTTAGCAAACCATTTTAAAGCGGTTAAGGCGATCGTCTGCCTGACCGAGTCAGGCAGTACCGCACTTTGGATGTCACGTATTAAGACACATCTGCCATTGGTGGCGATGTCATCTAAAGAGGCGACACTCAACGGAGTGGCCCTATATAAAGGTGTTCGGCCGGCTCATTTGCCACATAATTCAAAGCGCAATGCGCAACTGGGTGATGTTATCAAATACGTCAGAAATGCGGTTGATCTGGAAAGTGGCGATTATGTTGCGATCACTTATGGTGATGTGGTGGGTGTTGACGGACACACTAATACGCTTAAATTATTGCAAGTGACTTAATATTTGTCGCCTATAATGCAACTCGATACAAAAAAGACGCTTGCGAGGGTCTTTTTTGTAGGTGAAATACCTCTCAAACATTGAATTCTCATGTTATGTGCGTATAATTCCGCGATGGAAAATATCAAACAAGCTCTAACCTTTGATGACGTCCTTTTAACGCCTGCTAGATCAAGTGTTTTACCCCGCGACGTCGACCTCTCCACACAACTTACCAAAGAAATACGCCTCGGCATTCCGTTGCTATCCGCGGCTATGGATACTGTTACTGAATCACGTATGGCAATTTGCTTGGCCCAAGAAGGTGGTCTCAGCGTTATTCATAAGAATATGACGCCTGAACTGCAAGCTAAGAATGTTTCTCGGGTAAAAAAGTTTGAAAGTGGTGTTATCAACGACCCGATTACGGTGTCGCCGAATACCAGTATTGGTGATGTGCTGGCACTTACCCGTCGCCATAGTATTTCGGGCGTTCCGGTGGTTGATGGCGATAACTTAGTGGGCATTGTCACCGGCCGCGATTTGCGTTTTGAAACGCGCTTAGATGAGCCTGTTTCAAAAGCGATGACTACTCGTGAGAAGTTAGTAACGGTTAAGGCCGGCGCGAGCAAAGAAGAAATTCAAAGTTTGCTGCACGAGCATCGAATTGAAAAAGTATTAGTCGTTGACGACGCCTTTCACCTGAAAGGTTTGGTGACGGTTAAGGATATTCAAAAATCCACTGATCACCCCAATGCATCGAAAGACCTAAACGGTAACCTACGGGTAGGCGCGGCGGTAAGTACTGGCGCTGATACCGAAGAGCGCGTTGCTTTGTTAGCTCAAGCTGGCGTCGATGTGATTGTTGTTGACACCGCTCATGGTCACTCGGTAGGAGTGCTAGAGGTCGTCGCTAGAATTAAAAAAGCTTACCCTCAAATTCAAATCGTGGGTGGCAATATTGCTACCGCGGCAGCGGCTCTCGACTTAGCCAAAGCCGGCGCTG
This sequence comes from Gammaproteobacteria bacterium, assembly GCA_034110505.1. Classification (GTDB taxonomy): domain Bacteria; phylum Pseudomonadota; class Gammaproteobacteria; order Arenicellales; family Arenicellaceae; genus Arenicella. The sequence goes on along the minus strand of JAWUZB010000023.1, from coordinate 4,641 downwards.
ATGCGGTTAAAGTGGGTATTGGCCCAGGGGCGATCTGCACCACGCGCAGGGTCGCTGGTGTGGGCATGCCTCAAATCACGGCGGTTTACGACGTAGCTCAAGCGCTAAAAGGCTCAGGTATCCCGCTGATTGCCGATGGTGGCCTACGTTTTTCAGGCGACATCGCTAAAGCAATTGCCGCCGGAGCAAACTGCGTCATGGTTGGTGGTCTTTTAGCCGGCACTGACGAAGCACCAGGTGAAATCGAGCTGTACCAAGGACGTTCGTATAAGTCGTATCGAGGTATGGGCTCTATTGGCGCTATGGAGCAGGGCTCGAAAGACCGTTATTTTCAGTCTGATGAATCAGAAACTGAAAAATTAGTACCCGAAGGTATCGAAGGTCGGGTTCCTTATAAGGGCCCAGCAATCAATATTATTCATCAATTGATGGGTGGTCTGCGTTCTAGTATGGGTTATACCGGCAACGCAACCTTGGCCGAGATGCGCGAAAACTGTGAGTTTGTTCAAATCACCAGTGCCGGTGTCGCTGAGTCACATGTTCACGATGTAACGATTACCAAAGAAGCACCGAATTATAGAAGTTAAAAAACACACATTTACATGTGTTACAGCCGCTTACATTACTCGAAAAATTACATTAAAAAAGCCAATGACTGATATCCATAGTGACAAAATCCTAATCCTAGATTTCGGTTCTCAATACACCCAATTAATTGCCCGCCGAGTGCGTGAACTCGGCGTTTATTGTGAAATATGGGCTTACGATAACAACTTGGCGACGATTCAAGAGTTTGCTCCAAAGGGCATTATTCTTTCTGGTGGACCGTCGACAGTTACCGAGCAACACACCCCTCGTGCGCCGCAAGGAATTTTTGAGCTGGGCGTCCCGGTGCTCGGCATATGTTATGGCTTGCAATGCATGGCGTCGATGTTAGGAGGTGGTGTTTCAAGCTCGGACAAACGCGAATTTGGACATGCAGATGTTGAGTTATGTGCCGACAACGCGTTGATTAAAGAAACATCTCAAAGCGTCTGGATGAGTCATGGTGACAAAGTTACTGAGCTTCCTGAAGGCTTTAAAGTTATCGCTCAGTCTGCAAATGCGCCGTTGTGCGCAATTGCGGATGAAGAGCGACGATTCTACGGCGTCCAATTTCATCCAGAGGTAACTCATACTGAATTCGGTGGATCATTGCTGAGTCGCTTCGTGCATGATATTTGCGCTTGCGGAAATAATTGGTCGGCCAGCAATATTATTCAAGACGCGATACAAACGGCGCGTCAAAAAGTAGGCTCTGATCACGTTATCTTAGGCTTATCCGGCGGCGTAGATTCATCGGTTGTCGCCGCGCTACTGCATCAGGCTATCGGCGATCAACTAACCTGTATTTTCGTTGATAACGGTTTGTTGCGCCAAGACGAAGGCGATCAAGTGATGAACACCTTTGCCGAAAATATGGGCGTTCGCGTGATTCGTGTCAACGCTGAAGAGCGCTTCTTAGATCAGTTAGCGGGCGAAAACGAGCCAGAAGCAAAGCGTAAGATTATTGGCCGCGTGTTTGTTGAGATATTCGAAGAAGAATCGAAGAAAATCGACAATGCGAAATGGCTAGCACAAGGCACCATCTACCCTGATGTGATCGAATCGGCGGCGTCTAAGACTGGCAAAGCACAGGTCATAAAGTCTCATCACAACGTCGGTGGTTTACCCGACGATATGGATCTTGAGTTGCTAGAGCCATTGCGTGAATTATTTAAAGATGAAGTGCGCAAGATCGGTATTGAACTTGGCCTGCCGGCGAAGATGGTTAATCGGCACCCGTTTCCTGGGCCTGGTTTAGGGGTTAGAATTCTTGGTGAAGTAAAGAAAGAGTATGCCGACATATTACGTCAAGCGGATGCGATTTTCATGCAAGAGCTTGAAACTACTGGCTGGTATGCCAAGACGAGTCAGGCATTTGCTGTGTTTTTACCGGTTAAGTCGGTCGGTGTGGTTGGTGACAACCGAGCCTATGATTGGGTTATTGCTCTACGCGCGGTTGAAACCATCGATTTTATGACGGCCACGTGGGCGCACATTCCTTACGATATTCTTGGTCATATTTCGAGTCGGATTATTAACGAGGTACGTGGTATTAGCCGCGTAACCTACGATATTTCTGGTAAGCCGCCTGCAACTATTGAATGGGAATAGGCCCTGACTGGAAGATTAGTTAGGGGCAGGGATCGCCTCAATAAAAGCCTCACTTAGTTAGTTGCCGATGCTGATCGGATAGCCGATCAGCACACATAAGACTCATCGCTTCCTCACACAGCAACCACTGACTTAACAAGCTAGCTGTATAAAATTACACTTCATCTATCTGAATGAGTGCTTATGTATTTTTCTGTTTACCGACTGATTGGTCTTTAAACCGATTGTTGGCTATTGTTTTAATCTCAAGCTTTGCAGTGCTATCGCATTGGGGCGTCTGGAGCAACGGTGTTTTTTCGATCGGCTTGAATACGTCACTTACAGTTGATATATTTGCAGATGTAAACACGGCTCTTAATGACCGGCGATTGCTTAATACTAACGCGTGGATAAACTGGCAGAGAAATAAGACTGATGAAGATTGTGAGCGACCTTGGTTCGAAAGCAACTTAAGTCTTGAGTTAAATTGTCTAGCAACCGACATAAGTCAGTTGCCTGAGTCACATTGGCGGTCTTATTAATCGGCTTAATAGCTGGAAATGACGATGCATGAGCCTCAGGATGGGGCTCATGCATAATTTACTAAGGCTTGGCAATTTCGGCTAATTCGAGCAGTCGAATAAACTCACTTCGGTAGCCATAAGGGTCAATGCCTTTGCTCTTCTTGGCCATTTCGGTGATGTCCGATAAGCTAAGTTTACCAATATATTTTCCACCTTTTAAGTACTCAGCAAAGCTTGCTGCAGCGATTGAGAAATTCAGGTCAGTCTGTTCAGTTATGGACCGACCAGTTTGGCTGATTAAGATTGGCTGCTGGATAAGCTTAGAGACGTTTTGCTTAGGTAGCTTGTAACGTATTTTTAGAAAACCGTACTCTGTAGCTTTGCTATTAGCATCACCCGCGATGGCTCCGGTAATACCGCCTTCAGCTATCTCTTTAGAGGGTTTTTTAGCATAGCGAAGCGGGTCGATAGAGCGGCTATCTGCGTCGCTAGGGGTGAATTCGTAAATCGCGGTTACCGTATGACCTGCGCCAATATCGCCTGCATCTACTTTATCGTTATTGAAGTCTTCACGATTCAGATGACGAGTCTCGTAGCCAATCAAGCGGTAATCACTAACCGTTTTAGGGTTGAATTCAACTTGCAACTTAACGTCTTTAGCAATAGTAAAGAGGGTTGAGCTTGCTTGGTCGACTAATACCTTCTTGGCCTCACTAATGCTGTCGATATAAGCGGCAACTCCGTTACCATTTTGCGCCAGTATTTGCATCATGTCGTCTTGGTAATTGTTACGGCCAAAACCGAGTATTGATAAAAATACGCCTTTATCACGTTTGCGTTCGACCAGTGTTTTGAGCGCCTCGTTACTTTTCAAACCTACGTTGAAGTCGCCGTCGGTGGCTAGAATTATGCGATTCACAGCGTCGGCGTCGAAGTTTTGTTCAGCCAGTTGATAGGCTAGTTCAATACCAGCGCCACCGGCGGTTGAACCGCCCGCGCTCAAGCGTTGTAGCGCACCTAATATTTTAGTCTTATATCTGGCCTCAGTGGGTTCTAACACCACGCCAGCGGCCCCTGCGTAGACCACAATGCTAACGTTATCGCTTGGCTTAAGCTTGTTTAGAAGCAGCACAATAGATTGCTTGACCAACGGTAACTTATTGGCATCACTCATAGACCCAGATACATCAAGTAAAAAGACCAAGTTGCTATTGGGTGTTTTTGCTGGCTTGATGTTATAGCCCTTTATACCAATATGAAGCAGTTTTTTAGATTCGTTCCACGGTGAATTTAGTACTGAAATACTGGCTTTGAAAGGAGCCGTTTTTGAATCCGGGTAGGGGTAGTCGTAACTAAAGTAATTAATCATCTCTTCAGTTCGAACCGCATTTGGCGCGGGTAAAAAACCGCGCAGCAATTGACTTCGGACTAAGCTATAAGAGGCTGTGTCGACATCCACGGAGAAGGTTGATACAGGATCTTGTTGAACTAATCGCAGTCTATTTTCTTGATATGAGGGGTATTGTTCGTCTAGGTCAGGCCTTTGTCTCGAGGATCCAACAAGCGGTTCAGGTGTGGGCATTCTCAAGGCTGACGATTGTTGGTTGCGGGCATTATTTGTTTTTAATTTGAGCATTTCTGGCGCCGCAGTTTTTCGCGCTGTTGACATCGGCGTCACCGCGATCTCTTCTAAGCTAATTGCAACCTCATCGGCTGCAACTGAGTTAAATTCACTCTCGGCTATTTTGTCTTCTTTAATAGGCTCTATTTTCGATAGTGTAGCCGCGGCATCGCTATCGGCTTCAGTAACGATCTCGGTTTGGCCAGCCAAGTTGCCCTCTACGTTAAGCGGCTTCGAGTCAATCAGGGTCTCTACACCCAGTGTCTCTGCACCAAGGGTCTCTGCTGTAATCGATTCGGAGCTGCTATTCGACTGCAGATC
>JAWUZB010000022.1:0-7293 GCA_034110505.1 Gammaproteobacteria bacterium | reverse complement strand
AGCATAGTGCAGAATAAGGGTTTCGATATCGCCATCGAAATACTTATCGGCGTCGAGCTGAAAGCCTTCAAGGCTAGTTTGAGATTCCAATAAATGAGATTCTAGTCGTTGGCCATATTGCTCAACGAAGCTCGGAACCTGCACTCCAATCAGTGCGCCGCCGACAAAAAGGCTTAGACGAAGGTATTCTAGAATCGTTCTCATAGCCGCAGGTTAGCATCGGCGCATGTCTTATTGGCTGATATGACAAATTGGAAATAGAGTGTTAACAACACTAGTTCACCTGCGAGGCTAGATGTTTTTCGGTGTACTGACATTCTAACTGTAGTTCTTTGAGGATGGTTTCCCCCGCATATTGTTGCAACGTTTTTTTACCAAACATGATTTTGGCCTTGCTCTCGAACTCGGCCGTGAAGATACAACCTGAGTCATTTGGCACTAGACGTACGCTACCTTTTATTGATAACGGTGCGCCGTCAATATCGGCAGTGTTTTGACAGCTATATTGTTCATCTTGGTGCTGCCATTGCTCTATGGTAGTGGCGATTTGAGGTTTTTTTAAAAAGGCCGATAGAGCCGCTGGTACCTTTATCTCTCGCTGTCGAACAAGCTCAACCTGTTAATTAGATTCGCTGCAACTGACGGAGAAATTAGCCTCTAAGCTGCCCAACGCGAGCGCTCGTTGTTTTAGAAAAATAGCATCAGTTAGTGTCTTGAAAACTTGCACTATAGGGTGATGAAATTCACGTGTAACTTGCATTGCCGCCTATTTAAGGTTGTTTGTGGTCTCGGTTGGCGGTAGCTGATTCTTGGCCGCATTACGCATTATACTATCTTAGAATTTCAACTTAGTTGATCAGTAATAGCAAACCGAGTGTGATGATTAGAACCATGACAATTCTTTTGAAGCGTGTTTCGGGTATTCGTTTACGCACTTTGCCGCCAAGCCAGACACCAATGGCAACCGGGATTACGCCGAGTGAATAGGTAACAATGGAATCGGTATCCAAAGTATTCATGTTGTATAGGAAGCCCAACATGATAAGGCTGTTAACGGTGAACGATAGGTTTATTGTTTGAACCAACACGTCCTTGCTGATGTTCAGAGACAACAGGTACGGCATTACTGGAAATATTTGTGAGCCAGTGGCGCCATTGACTATACCGGTGGTAAAGCCAACCACGGGATTGAGTTTGGGGATAAGTGTATCGGCAATTCTGAACCTATGATTAGCCCAGCCCCAACATCCATAAAAAATCAGTACTATAGCCAATAGTGAAACAGAGAGTGTATTGTCGCTTTGCCGAAGCAGTTGAAAGCCAATTGCCATGCCAGGAATAGCCGCCAGTATCATGGTCAAGAACAGCCGCAGACTTATTCTTAAATTACCGGCTTCTATCATAACGATTAAGTTCGACAACATAGAAGGCAGAACCACAATTGAAATAGCGGTCTTGAGTTCAATGACATTAGCTAGAATGGCCAGGCAAATTGTGGAAAACCCCATGCCAAGCGAGCCTTTTATAAAGGCTGATAGCACTAGGGCAAAAATTACAAAGATGAAAATAGGCTCGGACACGTCTGTATTTTAGATCATAATTAGTTGGTTAATGGCTTTAAAAACTAAATTAGTCGCTTATGGTGTGATCTTGTCTAGCTATCAATTTTGCTATGATCTAGTTAAAGTTTTCAAAAGAGAGTGTTATTTTCAATGGTTTATCGGCTCTATAGAAGCCGTGTAATGGAGCGTGAGGTTCCAGAATATGATTAAGTTGTTTTTATCCTTGGTTTTTAGTGCTCTGGTTCTTATGTCGCTCTGTGCCAATTCACAAGAGCTTGTGGAGAATGAAGATACGTCAGAAGCGGTTGTAAATGAAGTAATCGAAGTGGCTAAGGAAGCAGCAATAGTAGAAACCGATCAATCTCTATGGAATCAAACCAACGCTAATCCAACGATTGAAACATTAAGCGTTTACTTAGCGAAATTTCCCAATGGAGAATTTTCGAAACAAGCAATGCCGATGCTGCAGGTATTAGAAGACAAAGCGCAGGCGCGAGAAAAGAAAAACAAACAGCTCGAGGCCTATCGGAAACGTCAAATTGTTGGCGGTATCGTGCTTGAGCTTGATGGTAAGTTTAACGACATAAAGCCTTATATCCGATCGATGATTAACTCTTGCGGCTATACCTTGGTTAAACCTCATCGCTTTGCTAAACGCGTCTACCCTACTTTGGTTATCGGCGGTCAGATGTATAACGGCGTATACCCATCAGAGCATGCTGTCACTCTAGATTTGGCCCTAGTTTTAAAAAGTACCAGTCGAGAGATACAAGCGAGACAAAAAATGCGCTCTTATCGAACCTCAAAGGTCGATACTCATCAGGCGCTAATTGCGGCCTTTGAGGATATCGGCGCACAAATGAAATCGGCGGGTTTTTGTATTGTTGATTAGTTGGTCAGTTCAGTTGGTGATAAATATTGCTTAGAGAGTCTAGACGACTGCTATTTTAACAAGCGCTGAAGCATTCGCTGTAATTGAATTGTCGATGCCGGTTTGTGAAGCAATAGCGCATCTACCGATTGTGCTTCGCGGATTCGATTAGCATCAGTGTCTCCGGTGATATTCGCACCATTCGCAGCGGTGAAATAGTTAATGAATTTTGGCCGGTATTTTCAAGCGGTATCGTCTAAATCTACGATAGAACGTCAACATTAGTGGGCTTATGTTTTAAATATGTTGGTGTGTCTGGAGTTTCTTTTTTAGCCCACTGTTCTGCGTATTTATCATTCCATTTATCTAACGCGTCGTAATAATAATCATAGATGCAGGGTACACAGCCACTACCACAGCATTCGTCTGCTATCGGCTTCTCGGGCGGTGGTGGAAGGTTTTTATCTGTCATATAAGGGGTTAAAAATTTTAATCGTTATTAACGTTAATTGAGACGAGGGAATGTTTAAGGTCAGTATATAACCTTTGCTATGATGGTTTATCAATAGTCTTTAGTGCTTAGGTTTGGAATAACGGTTTATATGGCATTCGAAATAGCGTCATTTAGTTTTACGTTTTATGAGCTCGGGCTACTAGTTTTAGTGGCCGCGTTAGTCGGTATGGCTAAAACAGGTGTGCAAGGTGTAGGTATGATTGCCGTGCCTATGCTAGCGCTTGCGTTTGGTGCTAAGGCGTCTACTGGCGTACTACTACCTATTCTGATCGTTGCCGATATTTTTGCGGTCTTTTACTACAATAAACATGCAAATTGGCATCATCTTAAAAGGCTTATTCCATTTGCCTTCGCGGGGGTGATCCTCGGCACGATTACTGGTGAGGCTCTGAATGAGGCAATGTTTTCTTATTCAATGGTGGTAATAATATTTCTCTCGCTAGCGATAATGATATGGCGAGAGCGAAACACTAAGGCCGAAATTCCAGAGTCATTCTGGTTCGTTGCGACTATCGGAATAGCGGGTGGCTTTACCACTATGGTTGGTAATTTAGCCGGCCCTATCATGGCTATATATCTGCTATCAATGCAGCTACCGAAAAATCAATTTATTGGCACTGCTGCTTGGTTTTTCTTGATTATTAACTTATCGAAAGTGCCTTTTCACGTCTACGTATGGGAGACCATCACGTGGAATACAGTATTGCTCGATATTGCGCTGATACCCGCTATCGCTATTGGTGCGATTTTGGGAATTAATATTGTTAAAAAAATTCCCGAGTCGGGCTTTCGCTGGTTTGTTATTTTGATGACTGCCGCGGCCGCAATAGCGATGATTTTATAACTTTGCTGTAAACGCATGGGGGTAGTTGGTCAAGTGATCTTAGTTGCGTCTATAAGTACACATTAACCCTAATGGTCGTCCTTCTAAATCGGTAAAAAAGGCCATCCACTCTTCTGAGCCATCTTCATGTTGGTGAATTTTGTGTGGTTCACGGCTAAACTTAATACCGTGCTTTTGCAAGCGTTCAAACTCAGATTGAATATCATGCGTGTTAAAATAAATAATCGATTCGTGGTTCAAATCGCCATCGCTTTGACTCAACATTAGGCGAACACCTTGGCAATCAAAAAAACCATTTGAGCAAAGCTATATAGATGCTCTAAACCAAGTACTTGCCGATACCACTGTGCTGATTCTTCTACACTCTTAACATTACGGGCAATTTGACCAATACTAAATTTTTCATGCTGGTACTCTACATGCTGGTACTCTACATGCTGGTACTCTAATAGTGACTTGATTTAGGTGATATTCAGATCATACTAAAGTGACAATATAGCCAACTTAGAAGATTAGCAACTGCATGAATATTCGCCCCTTTGAGATTGATGACCAAGCTGAGTTGATTGCCTTGTGGCGCGAGACTGGGCTTGTAACGTCGAAAAATGATCCACAAAAAGACATTAAGCGTAAGTTGCAAGTTGATCGCGAGTTGCTGTTGGTCGCGACCATTGATGGGGTTGTTATTGGTTCAGTAATGGGCGGTTACGAAGGTCATAGAGGCTGGGTTAATTACTTAGCTGTATCAGCAAATTTTCAACGCCAAGGGATTGCGAGCAAGTTAATGCGTCGTGTCGAGTCAGATTTATTGCTCAAAGGCTGTGCAAAAATAAACCTACAACTACGAGCGACAAACAGCAGCGTATTGGCGTTTTACGCAGCGCTTGGTTACCTAGATGATAAGGTTATTAGCCTCGGTAAAAGACTGATACACGATAACTAGACTCTGTAGGTGAGTCGCAAAAAAAGCGACACTGAAAAGTATCAGCTTGTTATAAAGCTACTTTTCTAAAAAATCGATTAATTGCTGCTTCTGTGCCATCGCATCGTCGTAACCGAGATCAATTAGTTCTTGGCAAAAGGTTTTGGTAAACATTAGATAGCTAATAAAACGGCGACTATTGGCCTTAGCCATACCAAGAAATTTTAACGCGATACGGAAGCTTCTTGGTAATTCTAGGAAGTGCTTCATAGCAATATTGGCAATGTCTTTAGACGGTCTAATGACTAAGTGCTCGATCACCTTTAATTCTTCACGACTACCCGACTGGGCTTCTATGACCATACGATTCATGCGCTCCATACGTTCGATGTCGGACTGTAAGCTATTGAGAAATAACGTATCCAGAACATAGCCAGAGATTTGCCCTAACGACGGGCTGTATATTGCTGGCTCAGGCAGCCCAAGTTCTTTTTCCATGCGTAGACCGATGATTAAGATCTTTTCGGCACCAAGGTGCAGGGCAGGGCTAATCGGCGATGTCTGACGCATTGAGCCATCACCAAAGTGCTCATAACCCAACTTTACTGAAGGGAAAATAACCGGTATTGCCGATGATGCCATCAAATGTTCGATGCTCATTTTCTCGCGTACGCCTTCACGGTGGGTGCGTATCCAATCTTGAATATCATCTACGCCGTCATAAAACGTGGTCGATTCGCCCGAAGTATAACTACAGGCCGTTAGGCAATAAGCGTACAGTTCGCCATTCTCTATAGACTTGTCGATATTGTTGAAGTCGATGTATTTGTCGAGCAGTAGACGAAGTGGCTGGTTATCTAAAATCGATCCAGGACCGTTGTGCCGATCGCCTGGCCCTAGATTAGCCCAAGCCCAATGGCTGATACGCTTAAGCAGGTTTTTAGCATCAGCGTAAAATACCTGATGTAATTCAAAATTTGACCAGACTTGGCTTATTCGGTCAACGCCTTGGTGAAAGTTGGATGCGTTGGATGCCAAGGCGACGGCGTTTATAGAGCCAGCTGAGGTGCCGCAAATTATCGGAAATGGGTTGTTGCAACCTTCAGGTAAAATTTCCGCAATTGCTTTAAGTACACCAACTTGATAGGCGGCTCTGGCACCACCACCACCGAGTAGTAAAGCTGTTCGTTGATTGCCACTAATTTTTGAGCCTAGGTCCGCCATACTTTGTTGCACTTTATTGATGTTAAGCCGGTGCTAACCTATGGCAGGCACCTCTTGGCCGCGACGGCCACGCAGTGGAATGCGAGGCGCTTTTTTAGGTTCGCTATTGCGTTTCTCTAGTGCGGCTACTTTGGCTGCTTCACGCTCTTCAGGCGATGGCACTGTTTCATCCAAAGACTCAATTTGTTTTTTTGGTATTCGATTCGGGTTGCCGTTTTCACGGCGCTCACGATCCACACGACTTTCTTCGTCATTGTTGTCATGACTTGGTTTAGCGTTGCGACTGACGTTAGAGTCACGATTGGGTTTGTTATCACGCGTCGGTTTTGCGCCGCGCCCGCCAGAAGGTTTGCCGTCTCTTTTCGGCCCAGCTCTGCCGCGGCTGTCTTTCTTTCGGTTCGATTTCAGCTTAGATAGATCAGGAACCACCGCATCTTTAAACATCAGCTCAGCGATGTCGCGCTCCACTGGAATGGTATGCTCAATGAATTGCTCGATGTCCATTATGTTCATTGCATACGTTTCGCAAATTAAACTCATTGCTGTACCACTCGCACCAGCACGAGCGGTTCGGCCAATACGATGAACATAGTCTTCGGCATCTGAGGGGAGATCAAAGTTCACCACAAAATGCACATCAGGAATATGCAGGCCACGGGCGGCAACATCAGTGGCTATCAGCACATTAACGTCACCGTCTTTAAAGCGCTGTAACAGCGGTTCACGGTTTTTCTGCGGCACGGCGCCCGAAAGCATGGCGCATTTGAAATCATTTGCTGTCAACCATGCATCGATTTTTTCAGCCATGTGCTTGGTATTGATAAAAACTACGCAGCGCTCGCTATTAGCATTTTTCAATAAGCCCATCAATAACGGAATTTTTTCTTCGTTGGAAGGCATGTACGCAATTTCGGTGATGCGATCACCGGTTATCTCAGCTTCAATTTTCACCACTTCTGGTTCGCTCATATGTTCGTATGCAAGCTCCCCAACTCGGGCTGACAAGGTTGCCGAAAATAATAAATTCAAGCGTTCGCTTGGCTCGGGCATAGCACGAAATAAGTAACGTATGTCGGCAATAAAGCCGAGGTCGAACATGCGGTCGGCTTCATCAAGGATGATCACTTCTAAGGCATCGAGTGCGAATACGCCCTGCTTAAAATAGTCAATGATACGACCAGGAGTGCCGATTAAGACATCAACCCCAGACTCAATGTGTTTACGTTGCTTCTCATAGTCTGTACCGCCGTAGGCTAAGGCCATTTTTAGGCCGGTATGCGCAACTAATTTTTTACCATCCTCATGAATTTGTATTGCCAATTCACTAGTCGGGGCGACTACTAAGGCTCGAATAGG
>JAWUZB010000021.1:0-12491 GCA_034110505.1 Gammaproteobacteria bacterium | reverse complement strand
GTTAAATTCGGTACAGTTAGAAACAGGTGTGCCGGTTGGCTTTGGCGTATTAACGGTCGACACTATCGAACAAGCAATCGAACGAGCCGGCACTAAAGCGGGTAACAAAGGCGCTGAAGCCGCAATGACCGTCGTCGAGATGGTTAACCTTTTAGCGAAACTTTAAGCATGTCATCGAACCGCCATAACGCACGCAAAGCAGCAGTACAGGCATTGTACCAGTGGGATTTAACCAAACAAGCTGCCGAAGATATTGAAAAGCATTTTAGCCAGATTCACGACATGCAGAATGTCGATAAAAAGTTTTTACGTGAAATAATGTCTCAAGTGCCGAAGGTTGAAAAAGAGCTTGAGCTCGCTATTACACCGTTTATCGGACGAGAGTTTCGCTCATTGGACCCAGTGGAACGCGCCATTCTTCGATTAGGTGCATATGAACTATCTTATAAGGCTGATGTGCCGACCCGTGTGGTTATCAACGAGATGATTGAGTTAGCCAAAGTCTTTGGCTCTGATCACAGTTACAAATTTATAAATGGCGTAATTGATAAGCTCGCTAAAGAACTAAGAAAAGCCGACTAACGTGCTTTAGGAGAAGGCCCTTTGATGGCTGAGTTTTCAATTATTGAAGAGTTCTGTCATGGTATTGGTCCAGATCAAGCCGAGACTAAATTAGGTGTTGGTGACGACGCCGCTGTTATCGCTGTGCCTCAGGGAATGGAGCTGGCGATTAGCACTGATACCATGGTTTCGGGCAACCATTTTTTTGCAGATGTTAGCGCTGATAAGTTAGCGCATAAAATTTTTGCGGTAAATCTAAGCGACATGGCGGCCATGGGAGCTGAACCAAAGTGGGCAACCTTGGCGCTCACTCTGCCTGAGTTTGATGCGGCTTGGTTTAAAGCGTTTTCAGATTCGCTTAAGGTCATGGCTGATCGCTTTAAGGTGCAGGTAATCGGTGGTGATACCACCCAGGGGCCTCTTAGTTTAAGTATTACTATCATGGGCTTACTGCCGCAAGGTCAAGCGCTTTGTAGATCCGGTGCAATGCTTGGTGATGACGTCTACGTATCCAACACTGTTGGCGATGCCGCACTTGGCTTGGCGATCTTGCGCGGTCAAACTAGTCTGAGTGGGGTTGATCGTGAGACTACCGTAAGCGCATTAGAAGCCCCTGTACCAAGAGTTGCTCTCGGCCAATCGTTACTTGGAGTCGCTAGCGCTTGCTTAGATATATCGGATGGGATAGTAGGTGATAGCGGGCATATCTGTAAACAAAGCAATCTCTCAATCGACATTAATGCTGAGCTAATTCCGCTATCCGCCGCTTACCGCTGCTTTATCGATAATGGAGGAAACCTGGATTTAGCCTTAAACGGTGGTGACGACTACGAACTGGCATTTACGGCTCATCGAAATCGACGGGGTGAGATCGCCAACATCGCTGACCAGCAACATATTACACTGACCAGAGTAGGGACAGTGGTGGCTAAACGCCCTGAGGCCGTCGCTGTGAGTCTAAATGGCGTAAAATACAAGCTGCCGTCAAGCTTCGAACACTTTGCATAACTAATGACCAAACCTTATGACACAAAATACTCAATTTAAGCTGTCCAACCCAGTCCATTTTTTGGCCTTAGGCTTTGGTTCTGGATTAATTAAGCCAGCGCCAGGCACGTGGGGAACGCTGGTAGCGATTCCTTTATACCTGTTGATAGTAAGCTTTATAGGTAGCGGGTCGTATGCCTATTTTGGGGTAATCCTGGTAAGCTTTCTTATCGGCATATACCTCTGCGGTAAAACCGCATCGGACGCCGGCATACATGACCATGGCGCTATTGTTTGGGATGAAATTGTAGGTTTCTTGATCACTATGGCGCTGCTACCGGTCACGTGGCAAAATGTGGTCTTGGGTTTTATTCTGTTTAGATTTTTCGACATTTTTAAGCCGTGGCCAATTAAATGGCTAGACAAGCACGTTCATGGTGGTTTTGGCATTATGATTGATGACGTATTAGCCGCCGTTTTTGCCTGGGGATTATTGACCTTAGCGCAACCTTACATAATTTAGGATGAAACTCGATGTCGCATCAGGGCTGGTCGATACGGCCGATTTTATTTGCTCTCCTAATTACGATGAACGCGAGACTCATTCAGCGCCTGAAGTGATTATTGTTCATTGCATAAGCTTACCCCCAGGCCAGTACGGCAATCGAGTAATACACCGTTTTTTTCTAAATAAACTCGGTTCAGACGAGCATCCTTACTTTCAACGCATGGCGCATCTCACTGTTTCTGCGCAGTTTTTAATTGAGCGAAGTGGTAAACTAATTCAATTTGTAGCGTCCTCTAAACGAGCTTGGCACGCAGGAGAATCGGTCTGTCTTGGTAAGTCAAAGGTTAATGATTTTTCGATCGGAATCGAACTAGAGGGCTTAGATACAGACCCAGATGGGTTCACCGACTCGCAGTATCGACAACTGAATGACTTGATTAAAGAGCTTAGAAGAGTGTATCCAACGATATTATCAAACAATGTTTTCGCGCATAGCGATATCGCCCCAGGTCGCAAACCAGACCCAGGTCAATACTTTGATTGGAATAGATTGTATTCGATTGACGAGAGCCAATTTAGTTAACAACTCGTCCAATAAAATAGATAAATGGTGATAGCTTTTTTGCTATCATCGTCATTTAATTCGCAACAATTCTTTGTAAGGAGAAGACCATGACTCACTCAACTGAGCGCGTCGCTGTTATCGCTGGAGCTCGAACTCCATTTTTAAGAATCGCCACTGGGTATAGCACCACACCGGCGAGATTACTGAGTGCTCATTTGGTTGCCGAATTGGTGGAGCGAGCTAATATCGATAAAAAATTGATTGAAAAATTGGTCTTTGGCCAAGTTGTTATGTCACCAGATGCGCCGAACATTGCCCGCGAAGTGGTTCTCGGGGCCAACTTGCCGGTTGAGACAGATGCCTACAGTGTCTCACGGGCCTGCGCCTCAAGTTATCAGTCGGCGGTTGATATTGCGATGAATATCCAGGCCGGCATTATCGATGCAGGCATCGCTGGCGGTTGTGATGTGATGTCACAGCCTCCAATCAGCTTCAATAAGAAGATGACTGAAGCGATGGTACGCTCAAGCTATAACAAAGGTTCAAAGTTAAAGGCATTTAAAGGTATTGGTTTAAAGGACCTAATACCAACTCAGCCTTCCATCAAGGAGCCATCATCCGAGTTGACGATGGGGCAGGCAGCCGAGAAAATGGCCAAAGAAAATGGTATCTCGCGTGCCGATCAAGATGCGCTGGCGCATCGCTCTCACTTAAACGCGGCAAACGCTTGGCAGCAAGGTTGGTTCGATGAGCAGGTAATTAGTGTGATTATGGGCCCAGATTATCAAGCAATCTCGAAAGACAATCTGATTCGAGCAGGCTCTGAGCTGGACAAGTATGCCAAGCTAAAGCCGGTCTTTGATCGTGAAAATGGCTCTGTTACTGCGGCCAATAGCTCGCCTCTTACCGACGGAGCCTCGGCGGTTGTGTTAATGAGCGAGTCTAAGGCCAAAGCGATGGGTTACACGCCATTGGGTTATATCAAAAGCTTCGCGTTTGCCGCTATCGATCCGAATTGGCAAATGTTGATGGGGCCGTCGTTTGCGTCGCCTAAAGCGCTTGATCTAGCTGGCCTGACATTAAAGGATATGGATTTAATCGATATGCACGAGGCATTTGCCGCACAAGTATTATCGAACACTCAAGCTTTCGCCTCAAAAAAGTTTGCTCAAGAACGCTTAAATCGTAATGAGGCAATCGGTGAAATTGACTTTGATAAGTTCAATGTTTCAGGAAGTTCACTTTCATTGGGCCATCCGTTTGCCGCAACAGGGACTCGCCAGTTGACACAAATGCTCTACGATTTAAAGCGCACTGGTGGTCAACACGGGCTTATTACCGCTTGCGCGGCAGGCGGCCTTGGTGCTGCTATGGTTTTAGAATCGGCGTAAGTTAGAACGAATATTGGAGCATTATTATGACTACATTTAGTATTGAAAAAAATCACGGCATAGCAATTGTCAGTATGAATATCGACGGCCTGCCTCAGAACGTCTTAAATGAAACTGTTGGTCACGAATTTGAAGCGATGATTAACGATATTGAGGCTGATAGCTCATTAACGTCATTGATTTTTCAATCAACAAAACCTGGATGCTTTGTTGCCGGTGCGGACATCAGTTTGTTGCAGGGCATTGAAACCGAGCAGCAAGCATTTGAGTCGTGTAAATTATTACATGGATTGTTTCAACGTATAGCCGATTTAAAAATCACGACCGTCGCTGCGATTGATGGTGTTTGCTTGGGCGGTGGTCTAGAACTCGCGCTAGTCTTTGACTATCGAATCGCTAGTTCGTCAAAAGAGACTCGTATTGGCGTTCCTGAAGTGCAACTGGGTGTGTTGCCAGGTGGCGGTGGCACTACCCGCTTACCACGAATGATCGCCTTACCAACGGCTCTAGATATGCTCTTAACTGGAAAGCAGTTAAACGCCAAGCGAGCTAAAAGTGCGGGCTTAATTGATAAAGTAGTGTTGTCTCAAGTGTTGTTGTCGACGGCAATTGAATACGCCGGCAAAAATAAACCTAAGCGACGCCAGAGCTTTGCTGACAGAGTGATGAAATTCACCCCTGTTCGAAATGTCATTATCTCAAAAGCCCGTAGTCAAACTTTAAAATTAACTAAGGGTAAATATCCAGCGCCATTGAAAATATTAGAGGTTATCAATAGCGGCCTAGGGTCTAGTTTAGAAAAAGCGCTAGAACTTGAAGCGCGTGGATTTGCCCAATTATTGATGACCCCTGAGTCTAAACAGTTGGTTAATATTTTCTTTGCCATGACCGAATTGAAAAAGGATACAGGCATTGATTCTGATCAAGAAGCTCGAGATATTAATAATGTCGGCGTGCTTGGCGCCGGTCTTATGGGTGCCGGCATTAGTTACGTGACAATCGACAAAGCAAAAATAACAACTCGACTCAAAGATATAAACTACGATGGCCTGTCAAAAGGGATCGAGTACGTTGGCAAAATTATTGATAAGCAACTGGCGCGTAAGCGGATAAACTCAATTGCTCGTCAAAACACAATGGCTAGGCTTACCGGGGCTATCGACTATCGAGGCTTTAAGAACAGCGATGTTATTATCGAAGCTGTGTTTGAAAGTCTCGATCTGAAACAGCGCATGGTGGCCGACATTGAAGCTCTAGGTGGTGATACCGAAACTGTCTTCGCAACTAATACTTCAGCGATTCCAATTGATAATATTGCCGCAAAAGCGCAATACCCCGAACGAATTGTTGGCATGCATTATTTCTCACCAGTTGAAAAGATGCCTTTATTAGAAGTGATCAAAGGCAGTAAAACGGCGGACTGGGCAACCGCTACGGCGGTTGAATTAGGTAAAAAACAGGGTAAAACTGTGATCGTGGTAAACGATGGCCCTGGTTTCTATACCACCCGAGTATTGGTGCCATACAACATGGAAGCGGTGCGTCTATTGCTCGAAGGCGTATCGATTGAGGAGGTTGATGCAGCGCTTGAAGCCTTTGGTATGCCGGTTGGTCCGATTAAACTGATGGATGAAGTCGGGATTGATGTTGGTGCTCATATTGTAGTTACTCTTAATCATGCTTTCGGTGACCGCATACCGTTAATTGAAGGCGTTGAAAAGGTCCTCGATGATAATCGCAAAGGCAAAAAGAACGGCCGCGGTTTTTATGACTATAGCGAGGCATCAAAAGGTAAAAATGTTGACCCGAGTATTTATGCAATTATGGGCGTTAGCAATGCTGGTAGGATCGAATTAAGTCGTATAGAGATCACTGAACGTATTATCCTGACAATGCTTAATGAAGCCGCTTATTGTTTGCAAGAAGGTATCTTACGCAGCCCTCGTGACGGCGACATTGGCGCGATATTTGGTCTTGGCTTTCCGCCATTTCTTGGCGGGCCATTTCGCTATATGGACACTCTGGGAGCCGCCGAGGTGGTTATTAAACTTGAAGCGCTGAAGACATTGCATGGAGAACGGTTTACTCCAGCACCATTACTTATAGAGCTAGCTAAGTCGGGCAAAGGTTTTTATTCCTAAGGTCTAGGTTTTAAAGGCATCTTTTTAGAGACCTAGTTAATTAAGTCTTAGCCTCACTCAATAGCCCGTTCAGATAAACTCTGCAACGGGCTTTTTGTTATTTTTCTTTGCGTTACTCATGAAGCACTAAATGCAAGAGCGTTTTAATTAAAGTCGCATAAAGAGCTTTTTAATATAGTTCCATGAGTTTTTTCGGTAGCCGCATCTATATGCTCATGTTGTTTTGAAATAATGGTTATTTTAAACGTATAGAGACCTCAGCATAACTCAGAGACGAAATAAAAATAGCTTGGAATGTATCCAATTGAGGCGGAAAACGCTTCTAATAGCTAGCTATTGGCAAGTTTTTCAACAAAAAGTGGAGGCATTACAGGCATTTTTATTCGTTCGTTGAGTTATGCTGAGGTCTCGTATAATAAAGAACTGGTTGAACACTCGAGGCTCCCGATGGATTTTATTCTGTATGCAGTACCATTCTTCTTTCTATTGATACTCATCGAGTTAGCCTACGGTAAGTTAAAAGGCACTGACTATTATCGAGTTAATGATGCTCTTACGAGTTTGGCAACGGGGTCGATAAACCAACTAGTCGGCCTGTCTAAAGCGCTTATTTCGTTTACCGTTTATATTGCTATTTATCAGTATTTCGCGATTTTTGATCTGGGCGATTCGGCACTGATATGGGTAATAGCGTTTATTGCCTATGATTTTTGCTATTACTGGAATCACCGCTTCGGCCATGAAATGAATCTTCTATGGGCGGCTCATGTAATTCATCATTCGAGTGAAGAATATAACTTGACCACGGCTTTACGTCAGACCGGTACTAGTTTTTTATCCTATATTTTTTACATACCTTTGGCACTTATAGGGTTTGACCCGCTGATGATTATTTCGGTCGGTGCATTGAATTTGATTTACCAGTTTTGGGTGCATACACGACACGTTGGTAAACTAGGTTGGTACGAATTATTTTTCGTCACGCCGTCAAATCACCGTGGTCATCACGCCCAGAATACGGTTTATATTGATCGAAATTACGGTGGTGTGTTTATCATCTGGGACCGCTTATTTGGTTGCTATCAAGAAGAACTTGATGACGATAAACCGATCTTTGGTATTCGCGGTGCGGTAAAGAGTTGGAATCCAATCGTGATCAACTTTCAAGTTTACCGACAGTTGTTTGAAGACGCTTTACATACTAAGAATTGGTGGCACAAACTTACCTTGTGGTTTCGCAAAACGGGTTGGCGTCCGCCTGATGTTATAGACGCTTACCCAATCTTTAAAAGTGATGACCTAAGTAACTTTAAAAAATACGATACGGCTGTTCCGACGGTACTTAAAGCTCATTGTATTATTCAGTACGTATCAACCGCTTCGATAGCCCTGGGATTATCTTTGAGCTTCGGTAGCCTCAGCCTGCTTGAGCATATGGCTATTGTCTCCTTTGCCATTTTAAGTAGTTTTTCAATTGGGGCTCTAATGGAAAATCAGCACTACTCGGGAGTACTCGAGTGGTCACGTTTGACGATTTTGATTATTGCCGCCACAGTGTTTCCCATGGCTCAGGCATTATCGATTTTTTTGATCGTGTGTACTTTGGTTTGTATGCCGCTATTGTGGATAGGGCGTAGCCAAGTGGGTCAAGTCGCGGTTCAATAGATAGGTTTAACAGGCAGTCAGTACTGTTAGTTTGTTCAATGGTGTTCTAGCTAGATAGAAAGTGATAGGATCGCGCGCATGAATGTTTCTGATTTTTCTTACCAACTCCCCGATGAGTTGATAGCACAGTTTCCGCCTGAAAAGCGTACCGATAGCCGTCTACTCAAGGTAATGCAAAACCGCGAGTTTGAAGAGGGGTTATTCGCCTCTATTATTGATGAATTTAGGGCAGGTGATCTGCTGGTGCTTAACAATACTAAGGTAATCCCTGCTCGAGTATTTGCCAAGAAAGACACTGGCGGTAAAGTAGAGGTATTGCTTGAACGTGTCACTGGCGAGCACAGTTTTCTAGCTCAGGTCCGTTCAAGCAAAGCGCCGAAGGTAGGCCAGCAGATTATTGCTGATGAAGACAATGCAGTGCAGATTGTTATTAAGGGTCGTCAAGGGCAGTTTTTTGAACTGGAAATTCATCAAGATGGCAGCTTGTTCGATTGGTTCGAGCGAGTAGGGCACATGCCATTACCGCCTTATATCAACAGGGCCGACAATAGCGTTGACAGCGATCGCTATCAAACCGTGTTTGCCAAGCAGCAAGGGGCTGTCGCGGCACCAACAGCTGGACTGCACTATGACGATGAGTTGCTTAATCGCATTAGCCTAGCGGGCGTTCGTATAGAGACAATTACCTTGCATGTCGGCGCCGGAACTTACCAGCCGGTAAGAGTTGATAATGTTGATGATCACCAAATGCATTCAGAAAGCATAGAAGTATCGCAAGCCGTTTGTGATGCTATAAATCAAACAAAGCTCAACGGTGGGCGTGTTATTGCGGTTGGTACAACCGTGGTTCGTTGCTTGGAAACCGCGGCTAAGGAATGTGCCAATGATCTATTAAATAATCAAATAATTCAGCCGTTTAGCGGTGATACCAAGATTTTCATTTATCCTGGTTTCGAATTTAAAGTGGTCGATTTGTTACAAACTAATTTTCATTTATCTGAGTCAACCTTGCTTATGTTGGTATCAGCGTTTGCTGGATACGACCGAATTATGTCCGCTTATCAGTACGCTATTGATCAGAAATTTCGTTTTTTTAGCTATGGCGATGCAATGCTGCTAGAGCGAAGCGATTCCTAGCGTATAAAGGACCAGGGGGTTCACCTAGAACTAAGATCGGCATTCCGTGCGTCTTTCTAACCACTGCGTCAGACAAATAGTGCTTGAGTTATAATCGAGCAGAGATTAACCAATTTTCCTGATTAAAAGCCATATGCCAAAATATCAAACCATAACCCTCGTCAAGCAAGACAGAGTTGCTACCATTACCCTTAACCGACCTCGTGCGGCTAATGGATTAAGTTTGCAGCTGACTACTGAGTTAGCCCAAGCGGCACATGATTGTGCTAACGATTGTGATTTAAAAGCGGTGATTCTGACCGCTGCAGGACGTTTTTTTTGTGCTGGTGGTGACATCAATGAGATGCAGGCTTCTGCAGACGGACCAGGTAAGGGTGTAAAGCGAATTGCAGACGCATTACATGAAGCCTTGTCAGTCTTTGCTCGAATGGATATACCGCTAATTTCGGCCGTAAACGGTACCGCTGCAGGCGCCGGTTTCAGTATTGCCGTATCGGCTGACTTAGTAATCGCAGCAGAATCAGCAAAATTTACCATGGCTTACTCAAAAGTTGGTTTGAGCCCGGATGGCAGCGCCAGTTACTATTTACCAAGACTAATCGGTATTCGTAAAACTCAAGAGTTAATGTTTACTAACCGAGTCTTAAGTTCACTCGAGGCTTATGAATGGGGCTTGGTCACCGCCGTCGTTGCCGATGATGAGTTGCAAGCAGCGGCTCAAAAACTTGCACAATCCTTAGTTAATGGATCAAAAGGGTCAAATGCTGCGATTAAAACATTGTTATCTGAAAGTTATAAAAACGACCTTGAAACTCAGATGAACTTAGAAAGTGTCACTATTGCCAAGAATGCTGACTCAGAAGATGGCAAAGAGGGTATTGCTGCATTTCTTGAAAAACGTAGGCCGGAGTTTAGCTAGCCTTGCTTAAAATCCATTTTGGCTAGCTAGATTAAGTTTACTTTTTAGAATCCATATGACTTATCTGTAGATAGGCCTTTCTTAGGGGCCTAAGTACAGTGTGTTCGGCGGTAATATAATTTACCAATCCTGGCTAGAAGCGGCCGCCGCAAGCGCAGCGGCTTTTATTAGAGCGACGTCTAGCTCTTGTCGATCGTCGTACGCCCAGCTTTATTAAGTCTACCGGGGCGTTTCTGCTGAGACATCTTGGCGATTAATGGGTCACGATCGCTGACTTCAAAATCATCTTGGTTGATACGCTTGATACGGCTACCGATCAAGCGCTCTATTGACGCTAACGAGCGTTCCTCTTCACGACTTACAAAAGATATGGCATAGCCTTTATTGCCCGCACGACCGGTGCGTCCGATGCGGTGTACATAATCTTCCGCTAAATATGGCAAATTATAGTTGAGTACAAAATCTAGATCTGGGATATCCAAGCCACGTGCCGCGACTTCAGTCGCGATTAACACTTGAATTTTCGCGGCGCGAAAATCGGATAAAGCACGCCTACGCGCATTTTGACGCTTATCTCCGTGACAAACCGCGCACGAGACTTTTGCTTCACGTAGTGCTTTTTGTAACTTGTCTGCTTGGTGCGTGGTGCTGGTGAACACCAATACCTGATACCAATTATGTTTTGCCAAAAGATCTTTAAACAGATCTATTTTACGGCGCTCTTCGACTGGATAAAGTACGTGTTCAATGGTGTCAGCAGCGGTATTAACTTTATTGGTGCGAATTTCAATATGCTGATGCAGAATCTTATGTGCCAGTTGGTTCACTGCGGCTGATAGAGTGGCAGAGAATAAAGACGTTTGACGCTTTTTACGAGTTCGCTGCAGAATAGTTTGTACGTCGCTAATAAATCCCATATCGAGCATACGGTCGGACTCATCGAGCACAACATATTCAACCGCCGCCAGTACCACATTGTGCTCTGATATGGGCTCTAACAAACGTCCCGGTGTCGCGATTAGTACATCGACTCCGGACTTGAGCTTGCTCGCTTCACTGGTAAGTTTAGTACCGCCGAACACGGCCGTTACGTTTAGCGGTAAGTATTTTGCGTAAGCGCCTATGGTGTTGGCTAGCTGTTCCGCCAATTCGCGCGTCGGTGTAAGAATTAATGCGCGCGGGCTTTTTGCAACAGATTGATCCGCAGAGTTGAGCATGCGCTGTAGTATCGGAATCGCAAATGCCGCGGTTTTACCGGTGCCAGTTTGTGCGATTGCCAAAATATCCTTACCCTGACGGGCCGGTATAATGGCTTGCTCCTGAACTGGGGTCATCTTTTTATACCCACAGTCATCGATACCTTTTTGTAGGTCTGGGGCTAGGTCGAGTGAGGCAAAGTTCATACTGATTCCTTTAATAACGCTGAATGATCAAGCGAGCAGTTTAAGGCGCGATAATAGGGTATTTTCGGTGATAAAACCGACTAATTAAGGCATTTATTGGCTTTAAAAGCGCTGGATATCAACATTCGGGAGCAGAATGACCTTGTCTTAGTGTGTCAGGGGCATTGCGTCAGCTAATATTAGGCCTTTTTTATAATCAAACCCTGTTGATTATTCGTTCCAGTAACACTGGCTGACTGGACATTTTCAAGCTTTGTGAAAAATTTGAGACATAACGCTATAAATTAAAATGGCGTCCCGGAGTGGATTCGAACCACCGACCTGCCGCTTAGGAGGCGGCTGCTCTATCCTGCTGAGCTACCGGGACACTGCCCAGCGATTATAAGTAATTGAAAATAAATTGCTAATATTTAAACGCCGAGAAATCATCATTATCCACAACTTCTGACCGTTTAAAGACATATTACAGCGATCTTCTTAGACTTCACTTTTATCGGCAAGCAAAATGCTTCTTCAACGGCAAGGCTGCAAGAATCGCTTTTATCTTGAGGGCAGGGGTCAAGTTCATCAGCAATACCATCATTGTCATCGTCATCTTCAAAAGCATCACACAATCCATCATTGTCGGCATCTGGGCCATCATTATTTGGCGTGTTGTCGGCAAGCTCGCCAATCCCGTCAAGACCAATACTGCAATCATCGCAGGTGTCAAAGTCCGCGTCTTCACATAATAGTGGGTTAAGGCTGTCGGTGTCACCACCATTGAGTACGCCGTCATTATCTTGATCGTTATCGCACTTGTCGCCGATGTTATCGACGTCGTAATCAAGTTGTTCGAGATTTGAAATTAGCGGACAGTTATCGTCCACATCTAACACTGTGTCATCATCGTCATCGGTGTCACAAGCATCACCTGATGTGTCAGAATCAGAATTTGTTTGCATTGAATTGGCAATTAACCGACAGTTGTCGATACTGTTATCGACTGAGTCGTTGTCATCATCAGTGTCGCAAGCGTCGCCAAAGTTGTCATCGTCGTCATTGAGTTGATCTTGGTTTGAAATCAGCGGGCAGTTGTCGGCACCGTCTAAAACTGTGTCATTATCATCGTCGGAGTCACAGGCATCACCGATAGCATCGCCATCTGTATTGTGCTGATCTTGGTTTTGTACAAGAGGGCAATTGTCTACGCCGTCTAAAACTGCGTCGTTGTC
>JAWUZB010000020.1:0-8657 GCA_034110505.1 Gammaproteobacteria bacterium | reverse complement strand
GTATTGGCCATTTTTCCAGTCTTTAAATATCGGCGTAACAATATCGCCTGCAATGTCTTGCTGATTGACAGACTTGAAGTACTCATTTGAGGCTAGATTTAGAAGAATTTTTGAATCAATGGCTTTTAGCTGTTTATTGATATTATCGGTAATGCTGTTGCCCCAAAATTGATAAAGATTATCACCTTCTGAACTCTTTAGTTTTGTGCCCATTTCAAGCCGGTAGGCTTGCATTAGATCGAGAGGGCGCAATACCCCGTAGAGACCTGACAGGATACGTAGATGGTTTTGAGCGTAATCAAAATCGGCATCACTAAAGTTCTCTGCTTCTAGACCAGTGTAAACGTCACCCTTAAATGCCAGTAGTGCTTGCTTCGCATTCTGCTTGGTGAATGGTCTGCTCCAGGTATGGTATCGCTCAACGTTAAGCTCCGCCAGTTTCGGGCTGATTTTCATCATTTTTTCGATATCAGTGGGTGACTTTGTGGTTAGAACATCGATTAGTTGCTCGCTTTGTTTAAGCATGCTTGGCTGAGTATGTTTTAAGGCTGCTGGAGCAGCGTCAAAATCTAATGTTTTGGCGGGAGAAATAACGATTAGCATATGCGTTTTGGTGGTTTGATTGTTGGCGTCAGAGGATTAAATAATAGCGGTTATTGCGCCATTTTTTTAGCCATAAATTGTCGATATTAGCGTTTTAAGATGGACTGCCGTTATGCTTATATTTTAAGCTAGGAATATTGCAGCTTCGAAGCTATATGATAGCGACACTCTTAGATGACTGATTGAATTTTGCAAGACTACATCAATCAACGTTTACATAACGCTGACAAAGTGGAGCATATTGTGTGGCCAATAAGATGTAGACATTAATTACGCCACGCTAAGTGGTTACTAAACGGAGTTCGATCATGCATAGAAATTTTTTAGCTAAGACAAATATTGTGGTGTTTGCTGCAGCATTACTAGTGCCGCTGTTACTTGCAAGCGACACGGCTGCTGCTGAACTAATTGACTTGAATCACATCGAGTTGAGCGAGAAGTTGAAATCTAATCCACAACTAGTGATTATCGATGTGCGTAGCCAGCAAGAATTTGCTAGCGGGCACGTCCCAGGCGCGGTTAATATTCCACACAGTTCGATTCTCAGTGACGTCGCCTTATTGGATAGCTACAAAAAACGAGATATGGTGTTTTATTGTCGAAGTGGCAAAAGAGCGAAATCTGTAACCGATGCTCTAGAGTCCAGTGATTTTACATCCGGTCGTCCACTCTACAAATTAGAGGGTGACATTCTCGGATGGATTTCAGCCGATCAGCCATTGCAAAAATAAATAGATAACGCCGTCGATCAAAGGCCGGCGGCGTTATTGCGCTACTTTAAAAAAGACGCTAGGTAATGTCCCGTATACGAGCCTTTGGTTTTTGCTACGTCTTCGGGCGTACCTTGGGCCACTATTTCACCACCGCCATTGCCACCTTCGGGGCCTAAGTCAATTACCCAATCAGCTGTTTTGATAACGTCTAGGTTATGTTCTATGACCACCACGGTATTACCGTGATCTCTAAGTTTATGCAGCACCTCAAGCAATTGGCGAATATCGAAGAAGTGTAAACCGGTCGTCGGCTCGTCCAATATATACAGAGTCTGACCGGTATCGCGTTTCGACAACTCACGTGATAGCTTGATACGTTGAGCCTCACCGCCAGAGAGCGTAATAGCGCTTTGCCCGAGTTTGATGTAACCCAGACCAACCGACATCATTGTCTCTAATTTACGGTTGATATTGGGTACCGCGCTAAAAAAATCAGTGGCATCTTCAATCGTCATGTTCAGTACGTCATGAATGTTCTTGCCCTTATAACGTATGTCTAGAGTTTCGCGATTGTAGCGCTCGCCTTTACAGACGTCGCAAGCGACATAAATATCAGGTAAAAAGTGCATCTCAACTTTGATCATGCCATCGCCTTGGCAAGCTTCGCAGCGACCACCCTTGACGTTGAAAGAAAACCGACCTGGCTTATAACCTCGCGCTCTGGCTTCTGGTGTGCCTGCGAACAACTCACGAATCGGCGTGAATAATTGAGTGTAGGTCGCCGGGTTTGATCTCGGGGTACGACCGATTGGGCTTTGGTTGATGTCAACGATTTTATCGACTTGATCTAAGCCTGAGATTTCGGTGTGTGGAGCCGCTTCTAAACGGCTGCGGTTAATTTTCTGAGCGGCCGCTGGGTAAAGCGTATTGTTAATCAAGGTTGACTTACCTGAGCCCGAAACTCCGGTGACACAGGTAAACAGACCAATCGGAATATCGACCGATATGTTTTTCAGGTTATTGCCGCTGGCACCTTTTATTTTTATTTGCGCTTTTTTGTTATTTTTATGGCGTACTTTCGGTATCGCAATAACTTCTTTGCCAGAGAGAAACTTGCCGGTCAGTGAATTAGGGTTATTTTTGATATCTTCTATAGTGCCTTCAGCGACTATTTCGCCGCCGTGAACTCCGGCGCCAGGGCCGATGTCGACTATGTAGTCTGCGTGATGCATCGCATCTTCGTCATGCTCGACGACGATTACCGTATTACCTAAATCGCGCAGGTGGGTCAGTGTGCCAATTAAACGATCATTATCGCGTTGATGGAGGCCAATCGACGGTTCGTCAAGTACATACATTACCCCAACTAAGCCTGAACCAATTTGCGATGCGAGTCGAATTCGTTGCGCTTCGCCTCCAGATAAGGTTTCGGCAGAGCGATCCATGCTGAGATAATTAAGGCCAACGTTTACCAAAAAGCCTAAGCGTGCATGAATCTCCTTGACGATTTTGTCGGCAATTTCAGCTCGATTGCCGGTCAGTTCAAGGTTTTCAAAGAAGGCTAGCGCGTCACCAATCGAGCGATGCACAATTTGGTCAATACTGGTTTCTTTAATAAAGACATTGCGGGCTTCTAAGCGTAAACGTGTGCCAGTGCAGTCGGGGCAGGTTTGCGAGTTGATGTACTTTGCCAACTCTTCTCGAACACCACTGGACTCGGTCTCGCGGTAGCGGCGTTCCATATTTGGAATAATGCCTTCCCACGAGTGATGCCGGACAACGCCTTGGCCTTTGTGTCGCAAGTAACTGAACTCGACCGTCTCGTCACCGCTACCGAATAGCAGCTTATCCATTTGCTCTGTGGTTAACGAAGTAAGTGGCTCATCGACCGAAAAACCATAATGTGTCGCCACATTTTGCAACATTCTAAAATAGAATAGGCTGCGACGGTCCCAACCCTTAATAGCGCCTTGCGATAAGCTTACTTCGTTGTCAAAAATAATTTGTTTAGGATCAAAATACTGCTTGTTACCTAAGCCGTCGCAAGAAGTACACGCACCGAGAGGGTTGTTGAATGAGAATAGGCGGGGTTCAAGCTCGCTTAAACTATAGCCGCAATGATTACAGGCGTAACGTGCCGAAAACACCAATGTTTTTTCTTTTTGGGTGTCGCTAGGCATCACTAGAATTTCAGCAACGCCCTCAGCCAGCTCTAAAGCGGTCTCAAACGACTCGGCCATGCGCTGCTCATTACCTTCCTTGATCACTAAGCGATCAATAATGATGTCGATATTATGCTTAAAATTCTTTTTTAGGGTAGGTGGTTCAGATAGGTCAATAACCTGACCATCAACCCGCGCGCGAACAAATCCTTGTGAATGCATGCTTTGCAGTAAGTTGAGAAACTCACCTTTGCGGTCACGCACCACGGGCGCCATTAGCATAACTTTAGTGCCGTCGGGCAGAGCCATGGTTTGGTCGACCATTTGGCTGATCGTCTGCGCCTCAAGCGTTACATTGTGCTCAGGGCAACGAGGGTCGCCGACCCGAGCGAACAGCAAGCGCATATAATCGTAAATTTCGGTGATGGTGCCGACCGTGGAGCGTGGATTATGCGAGGTAGCCTTTTGCTCAATCGAGATTGCCGGCGATAAGCCTTCGATTACGTCGACGTCAGGCTTTTCCATCAATGACAAGAACTGGCGCGCGTAGGCCGACAGCGATTCAACATAACGACGTTGACCCTCTGCGTAAATAGTGTCGAACGCCAGCGATGACTTACCCGACCCCGATAAGCCAGTGATGACAATTAGCTTTTCTCTCGGCAGTTCAAGGTCAATGCTTTTGAGGTTATGAGTTCGCGCGCCGCGAATGGTGATTTTTTCTAACAAGATTGAGACTTCTTTTAATGGATGAGCAAAAGGGAATAAGTCGATCAAATGTCGCTGTTTAAAGCAGTATCTGCCAACTGAACAACCTGTTAATATACGTGGCTCGATGTCAAAGCGATATCATTTTTAACCCCAATCCGAGTTTTAACGCTAGCTATTGACGCTGCGTTAGCTTCTTTTTGATAAATAGTTTTTGGTTATTCGTTAGTGAAAGCATCAGCGCTGAATAAATCTGGTTTAAATCGTTTAGAACGACGCTCAATTACGGCTCTAGCATCAGTCTATGGCCTGCGTATGTTCGGTCTTTTTTTGATACTGCCGGTATTGGCTATCTACGCAGAGCAACTCAAAGCATCACCGATGTTGATGGGCGTTGCATTGGGGGTTTACGGTATCACTCAAGCGATTTTTCAAATACCGTTCGGCATGATGTCTGATAAATTCGGGCGTAAACCAGTAATTCTATTTGGCTTGTCAGTGTTCATTTTTGGGAGTTTAGTCGCGGCCTTCGCGACTACTATTGAAGGCGTAATCGTTGGCCGTGCGGTACAAGGCGCTGGCGCGATCGCCGCCGCGGTATTAGCCTTAACCAGCGACCTTACTCGTGAAAGTCAGCGAACTAAGGCGATGGCAATGATTGGCATGACCATCGGCTTGGCGTTTCTACTAGCCTTGATTGCGTCTCCATGGTTAGAGTTTTTTATCGGTGTACAAGGCCTGTTCATTATGACCGCCATCTTAGCTGTTGGTTCGATGGTGCTAATCGTTAAGGTAGTGCCCACTCCAGTGCAGACTCGCAACCTTGAGGTTCGAGCGGTTCCGCGCAAAATGCTGGAGTTGCTGAACAACCCCCAGTTGATTCGTCTCGACTTTGGTATCTTCATTTTGCACTTCGTATTGACGGCCATGTTTGTAGTCGTGCCGATCATCATGTTAGAAGGTTTAGGCTTAGAAACCCGTGAGCATTGGCAGGTCTATATTCCAGCGTTGTTAGGCTCGATTGTGTTTATGGTGCCAATGATAATTTTGTCTGCGCGTCAGAACCAATTGTTGCGAGTATTCTTAGCCGCCATAAGTATTTTGTTGTTTGCGCAAATATTATTAATGCGCGGACCGTCGAGCGTTATGGCGTTGACCGTGTGTCTGTTTTTCTTCTTTTGGGGCTTTAACCTATTAGAGGCGATGCTGCCATCCTTGGTTTCTCGATTAGCTCCGGCGGCGTCGAAAGGTTCGGCTATGGGCGTTTATAATACATTTCAGTTTCTAGGTGTCTTTTTCGGTGGATTTATCGGCGGAATTCTGTACGGCAATTTTGGCATAGCTGCGGTATTTGTAGTCTGCGCAATGGTATTAGTAATTTGGTTTTGGATTGCTTTCAATGGACCTAAGTTTCGCCTGTTAGACAGCTTAGTGGTGAATGTAGACCACTCAGCGGGTGTCGATTGCCAGACGATGCTCGAAGCGGTATCTGGAGTTGAAGAAGTAATCATTATCGAAGGTGAAGCTACCGCCTATCTCAAAGTTGACAAGGCGCGTTTAGATAAGACCGCATTAGATAAAATAATTTTGTCGTAGACAGCATTTTAAATTTTAATTACGGTTTAATAGCCACGTGATACATTCAAACTATGATCACAACATCAAAATTAACTCCGCACAGCAGTCATCTTTCCACGTTAACTAAGTTGATGATGCTTTTTTTGGCGCTAAATCTGGGGCTAGTATCAACCTTAGCGCCAGCGCAAACTAAGCCTTCAATTACAATTGCCTTACTCGAGGATGCTAAAACCAGTGATGAGTATGGTATGCGTCATAGGCATATCGATGAGCTCGAGACACTGACCGCAGCAGACTTCGATTTAAACTTCATCGACTATAAAATTGATTGGTCTTCGCACGATTATGGCCTTCAGCTGAAGAAAATTTATCAGAACTCTGAGGTAGATATGTTGCTAGTGTTAGGGGTGGCCGCTAATCAAATAGTAGTCAAACAACGTTCATTCCCCAAGCCAACCTTCTTGCCATTGGTAATCGAGCGCGAGTTAGCACAGGCACCCTTTAAAGCCACTGTTGGTGATAACGGTATCTCAAATAAGAAAAATTTGAGTTACTTAAGCTACAGCTCTGAGTTTGTTGAAACGGTTGAAAAGCTGCGCGAGGTGGTGCGCTTTAAAAATATCGCGATCATCGGTGATGAGGTGTTGTTTCGGGTATTGCCATCCGCTCTATTGCAGCGGATCGAGGCAACCGATGAACTACGTTTGCAAATTATCACCCATGACGGTCAGAACCATAACGTATTAGATCGAATACCTAACGATGTAGACGCGGTGATGATCGGCTACATCCCTCGCTATCCGCGCAGCATGCTACCAGATTTAATCGCCGAGCTGACTGAGCGGGGCTTGCCTACTTTTAGTTATCTAGAAGAAAATCTAATTCAATACGGGTTGTTGGCGACGCCTTTGAATCAATCGGTTTATCAGTTCTCAGCGCGCCGAAACGCTTTAAATATGCAGGCTGTAATGCTTGGGGAACCGGCCAGCCAGCAACCTGTCCTGGTTAAAACTAAGGAGATGCTAACGATAAACGGCAGTACAGCGCAAAAATTAGGCATCGCCATCGACTTTAAGGTGCTGGTTGATGCCCATGTAGTTAACTTTGGAGTAGGTGATGTCGCTGACCGGCTTGGTTTGTTGCAAATCACTGAACGAGCGCTAGCAGAAAACTTAAATTTAAAGGACATTCGCTATAGCTACGAGTTACAAGAGAATGAACGCTCTTTCGCTAAGGGTGCGTTATTGCCCCAGCTCTCAGCCAATGGCAGCTATTTAAAACGTAAAGATGATTCAATTCTGGTGCAATCAGGCTTTGCTAATGAACAATCTACTGATGCCAATATTCAACTAAGTCAAACGTTATTCTCTGATGCAAAATTTGCTAATTACACGATTCAGTCTTTTTTGGCGCAAGCCAGCTCGCACCGATATCGTCAAGCCCAGCTAGATACTATACGCGAAGCAAGTCTGGCCATGGCTGATGTGTTGCAGTCGCAATCGGTTGCGGCGATTCAGCAGGAGAATTTAGATTTTACTGAAAAAAATCTTGAACTGGCGAAAGACAGAGTCTCGATTGGGGTGTCTTCTTCGGCTGATCAATATCGATGGGAGACTCAAGTTTCAAATGGTAAGTCGGCGGTGTTTGAAAGTTTCTCGAATGTTTTAATCGCTAAACAAAATCTTAACCGCATTATAAATCGAGATGTCGCCGCTGAATTAGAGGTAATGCCCTTAGATCTCAATAACTCAATGGTGTACAGCACCGACGAAATATTTAAGTTGATGGACAATACCGATACGTTCGAACGTATGTACCGGTATGGACTCATGAAATCATTTGATGGCACACCAGAAATTCAACGATTAGAATTAATTATAGAGGCTAAGCGGCGAGAGTTAAAAACAGTAAAACGACGTAATTGGTTGCCTGATGTGAGTCTCACTGGGCAACTGTCAGAAAATTTCGATACTAGTTCACGGCAGGGCAATGATGTTGACGGCCGCGACTGGCAGCTAATGCTGAATGCTCGAATACCTTTTTATCAAGGTGGTCAAACTCGCTCTTTAAGCAAACGGGCGGCATTGGAACTGGCGCAATTAGAGAACCAACTTGCCACGCTTAAACAGAATATTTCGCAATCGTTAAGGTCGAGTATGAATACCCTGATTACCTCTTTATTTGGCCTTGAATTCAGCAGTAACGCGGCTATAGCGGCATCGAAAAGCCTCTCGCTGGTGACCGATGCATACAGTAAAGGAGCGGTTCCAGTGGTTGATTTACTGGATGCACAAAATGCCAGTATTAGCTCTAACCTAGCCGAAGTGCAGGCCTCTATCGGTTTTTTCAGAGCGAGCATCGAAATGCAACGTGCGATCGGGATCTTCGAGTTTCTAATGAGCGATCAGCAAAAGAAAATAATACGTCAAGAGATAGCCAATCAGGTGGGTTCGAAATGAAAATTTTAATTAACAGGCAGGTCATTAATACACCACTATTATTGGCTTTATTGATAGCCAGCCTTGGTTTAACCGCGTGCGGGCCAGCTGACGATGAGCAAGAAATTATCGTTAGGCCGGTTCGAGCCGTCGTGGTTAACGAGGATGTAACCGCAAACTTAAAGACATTTTCGGGGGTCAGCAGATCTGCTCAAGAATCGCGTCTGAGTTTTAAAGTCAGCGGCACCGTTGAGCGAGTTCCCGCTAATGTTGGAGATCGGATCGAGGCGGGCACGGTGATCGCCAGTTTAGATGCGTCAACCTATGATTTACAGTTACAACAAGCGCAGGCAACCGTAGAGCAAAGTATGGCGGCTTCGAGAAATGCCAGATCGGCCTACCAGCGTACTCGAGCGTTATATGCAAATAACAACGCCTCTTTGGGCGATCTAGAT
>JAWUZB010000019.1:0-14350 GCA_034110505.1 Gammaproteobacteria bacterium | reverse complement strand
GTGGGCACCCCGCCTAATGTGATTTTTGCGGGTGTTTATGAACAAGTTTCTGGCAAAGAATTTGGCTTTTTAGACTGGATGATGATTGGCGTGCCGATCGTCGCGGTAATACTACCGATAAGTTGGCTTTGGTTGAGTCGTAACGTAAAAGGCAGTTGCCAAGTTTCGCTACCCGATACTATCGCTTGGAGTCAGGACGAAAAACGAGTGGTCGCGGTGTTTTCGCTAATCGTATTTCTTTGGGTGTTTAGATCACAACCGTTCGGCGGCTGGACTCATTTAGTCGGCGCCAGCGGCGTTGGCGATGCAACCGTGGCGATGTTAGGCGCTACCTTAATGTTTGTAATCCGTTCCGAAAAAGGCGATGGTTTGCTCGACTGGCCAACAGCAACCACTATCCCATGGGGAATATTGTTGATGTTTGGTGCCGGCATTACTATCGCTAAAGCGTTTTTTGAGAGCGGCTTAGCCGAACTTATCGGTGGCGGCCTAAGTGGTGTTGTCGCTACTTTACCGATTTATTTGGTGATTCTATTAATCTGTTTAAGCGTAACTTTCTTCACTGAGGTCAATTCCAACTTAGCCACCACCACGCTGGTACTGCCAATACTGGCAGCCACCGCCACTAGCACAAATCTACCGATTGAGTTATTGATGATTCCGGCGACTATTTCAGCCTCTTGCGCATTCATGCTGCCGGTCGCAACCGCGCCGAATGCGATTGCTTACGCAACCGAACAAATCAGCATAAAAGAAATGATGCGCGAGGGCTTTATGCTTAATATAGTGCTAGCCATTGTGATCAGCGGCTTATGCTTCATTATGCTGGCTTAGAAAGCCTCTCTTTTAGAGACCTCAGCATAACTCAGGGACGAGATAAAAATAGTTTGGAATTTCTTCAATTGAGGCGAAAAATGCAGACAATAGCGCGCTATTGGCAAGTTTTTCAACAAAAAGTGAAGATATTACAGGCATTTCTATCCGTTCGTCGACTTATGCTGAGGTCTCTTTTAATCTAATTTCTGATTTGGCAGATTCTCATAACAGCCTTAGCGCTTACAGCTTTAGCAAAATACGATAGGTCTGTCAGGATTAAGTCGCTCAAATCGCAGAATTGCTTACTGATATCAATAGCTGTAATCGTCGATGGTTACACAAACGTCAGCTTCGGCCGTCATTTTCTTCAGTTACTTTCGCCTACATTCGAGGTAATATAGTCAAAGTTAAAAGCGGCTAAATTGGCAACCGCAAACCTGAGACTTAATGAGCATGAAAATCGGCGTAGTAATGGACCCTATCGGCTCCATCAACATTAAAAAAGACAGTACTTTCGAGATGATCTGGCAGGCACAGCTATTGGGCTGGGATGTCGAGTATTTAGAAATGAACGACTTATCCATCGATAATGGCACCGCTTTTGGGGACGCTCGATCACTAACTGTTTTTCAAAACGCCGACCACTGGTTTGGCCTTGGAGAGTCTCGTCGCATCGAGCTCGGCGAGTTAGATGCTATTTTAATGCGTAAAGACCCTCCATTTGACATGGAATTCGTCTATTCCACCTACATATTAGAACTGGCAGAAGAACAAGGTGCGTTGGTGGTTAACTCGCCGAAAGCGCTGAGAGACTGTAACGAAAAAGCCTATTGCGCATGGTTCCCCGAAGTTTGCCCAGACACCATCATTACCCGCAAAAGCAGCGACTTTCGGGCGTTTTTAGCTAAGCATGGAGACATTATCGTCAAACCGCTTGACGGCATGGGGGGGGCTTCGATCTTCCGCGTGCAAACAGGGTCTGCAAATGTCGGTGTCATCATTGAAACACTGACAAACCATCAAAGCACCTACGCCATGGCTCAACGCTATATTCCTGAAATTGTCGATGGCGATAAGCGCATATTAATGGTTAATGGCAAGCCAATCCCGTATGTATTAGCACGTATTGCCGCCAAGGGTGAGACCCGAGGCAACTTGGCCGTCGGTGGCCGAGGTGTGGCGCAAGAGATTAGCGAGACCGATTTGCATATCGCCTCAGTTGTCGGACCAGAACTGGTGAAGCGCAATATAATGTTTGCTGGCTTAGACGTGATCGGCGATCGTTTAACTGAAATCAACGTCACTAGCCCTACCTGTATCATGGAAATTAACCAAGCCTATGGCACCAATATCGCTTTAGATTTATTAACAGCGATTGAACAAAAGCTGGCAAGCTGATTTACCTAAGTGAGTAACAACACGCAAAAAGACCTGCTCAGCGTAACCGCATTCTTCTCGCTGTTATTGCATGCGGTGATTATTCTTGGCATCACCTTTAAGTTGCCAGACATCGCCTCGAGACCCAGTACCGATAACGCCTTAGACGTAGTACTAATAAATTCCTCAAACAATGAGGCGTCTGAGCTTGCTGAGATAATCTCCAGTTCAAACAATGCCGGTGGCGGCGAGTTTGATAGAGATTCTGAATCGCCGCAAGAGTGGAAGCCAGTCACTCCGTCAAAGATCGAGTCGGTACAGAAAAGAGCGGACCAACAAGCTCAATCCAGCGTCGCGCCAGACCAGCTGATTATCGCCAAACAAGGTGACATTAATGTTCGCCGTCTGGCGCCGCAAGAGACCAAATTAAAAACCAAAACAACCAGCAAAGGGCCAGATAAATTTAACCTCAACGCTCTAAAACTTGAGCGCGAACGATTACTCGCGAAGATTTCTCAAGATCAAATTGATTATGGCAAACGTCCAAAAAAAGAATTTTTATCACCCACTACCAAACAACATGGTGCGGCTGAGTATTTAGATAAATGGAGAAAGCGCCTGGTCGAAGTCGGTAACGCCAACTACCCCGTGAAAATTAAAGCCAATAGGCTGGATGGCACCTTGATTGTATCGGTCGAAATAAATCGTAACGGCACCATAAATGACATCGAAATACTGACTCCATCGTCACACAAAATTCTAAATGACTCGGCCTTGCGAATCATTCGTGACGCGTCTCCTTTTGACGCTTTTCCGGATGAAGAGTTTTTCAGAAAAACAGATATATTGGTGATCACTCGCTCAATCCATTTTTTAAAGAATAATCGAGTCACCAGCTCATCGGCTGAGCGCGAACGTGGCTAGAAAAAAAGATCTGCAAGATCGAATCAACAACGCTGAAACATTTATTGCGTTTGATATTGGCCTAAAACGCACGGGCGCAGCGAGTGGTAGCCTTTTTACTAAAAATGCGACACCTGCGGGCGCTATCGTGGTCAGCAATGGTCGCCACGATTGGGCTAGTATCGATGCTTTGATCGAGGAATGGCAGCCCGATGCAATTATTATTGGCGACCCGCAAAGCACTGACCCGCATCTAAATAAAGCAATTAATCGCGTCAAAAGCCATATCCATCGTTGGCACAAGCTGCCAATCATTGACGTCGACGAACGACTTACCTCCTCGGCCGCTAATGCAAGCCTTAGTCAGCGAGGATTAAGCCTACAACGCAAGACAGAGTTGCGTGATCAAGTCGCTGCCAGCCTAATACTAGAGACTTATTTTAACTCGCTAAGCGACTAGCGTGATAAATCAAAACGGCTGCTGAGGCTTGGTATATTACTCATAAGCTGTGCTATTCTTGCGCTAATACGCCGATGAGACAAATCAAATGCTGCCATTCCAATCGCTTACTTCTTCAAAGCAACTGACCCCTCAGATTATCGAGAAATTCTTCACTGTAACCGATCAAATGGCGGCCGACATTGAAAGCAAAGGTCGCATAGATTTATTAGACGACAAAGTCGTCGCCCTGCTTTTTTTCGAGCCAAGCTCGCGAACTATGATGAGCTTTCAAAGTGCCGCGCAACGACTCAAGGCCGGCATGGTATTTGCCCAAAATGCCAGTAGCACGTCATTTGAAAAAGGTGAAAGCTTAGAAGACCTGATTCGCATGGTCGAAGCATATTCAGATATTATTGTTATGCGCCATGCACAGCAGGGCAGCGCCGATATCGCCGCAAAGATTAGCAAGGTGCCGTTTATTAACGCCGGTGACGGTGGCAATGAGCATCCTACTCAAGCCTTGATTGACGCGTACACAATTCATAAAGAAACAGGCCGATTAGACTCTCTCAACATTGTCTTCGGATATGACTCTCTGCAATCGCGCAGCATTCATTCTTTGTCACGTTTGCTGTCGCAATATAAGGGCAATCGCTTTACCTTCACCGGGCCTCGAGAGCTTGAGCCGAGTGACCATTTGTTAGCCGAATTACGTGCCACGGGCACTCACTGCATTATTGCCAACGAGGTTAATTTGCACGACGGCTATGACGTCGCCTACGTCAACCGATTGCAAGAAGAACGCTTTGAGAACAGAACAATTTTTGAAGAAAATCGCCAGAAATACCGTTTAAATAGAGCCGACGTTGAAAATTCAGGCTGCCTGATCTTAGATCCGCTGCCACGCATTGACGAGATTTCAACTGAGGTTGATGACTTGCCAAACGCGGTTTATTTCAAGCAAGCAAGCTATGGAGTGCCAGTAAGAATGGCACTACTGGCTATGTTGTTAGGCAAAGCGTAGTACTGCGAAACGCGCTCCGGAGAAGGCGCTTTAACGCTAGTATTCGCCTTCGTCGAAGCCTACATCGGCTAAGGTTTCGCCAAACTCGGTACTGGTGGCATCTTTGCCTCTTAGCTTAATCGCTAAGCGTAGATCATTTTCCGATTCGGCATTTTTGATAGCGTCTTCGTAGGTGATCAAATCGCGCTCATGCAAGTCAAACAGAGCTTGATCGAAGGTCTGCATGCCCCACTCTACTGATTTTTCCATGGCACTTCTAATCTCATCGATACGATGGTCTTTAATCATGTCTGAAATCATCGGGCTATTGATTAACACCTCTACTGCCGGAACTCGACCCTCTTTACCTTTTATTGGCAATAAGCGTTGTGAGACGATCCCGTAAAGGTTCATCGACAAATCCATCGATAGCTGATCACGCCGGTCTGCAGGGAAAAAGTTAAAGATTCGATCTAATGCCTGATAGGCGTTATTGGCATGCAAGGTGGCGATGCAAAGGTGACCGGTTTCAGAGAACACAATCGCCGAGTCCATTGTTTCGCGAGTACGAATTTCGCCAATTTGAATAACATCGGGCGCCTGTCGCATGGCGTTGATTAGGGCGATGTCGAATGAATTAGTATCTACCCCCACTTCACGCTGAGTAATAATCGATTTCTTATGGGTGTGCAAGTATTCGATCGGGTCTTCAATAGTAATAATATGATCTTGAGAATTACGGTTACGGTAATCAACCAGCGATGCCATTGAAGTACTTTTACCGGTTCCAGTACCACCAACAAAAATCAATAAACCACGTTTTTTCATGATCATCTTTTTCAAGACGTCGGGGATTCGTAGCTCTTCAGTAGTCGGAATGTTAGTTTTAATCGCTCGCAGCACCATGCCAACACTGTCTTGCTGAACAAATACGTTTACTCTAAAGCGGCCAATCTGCTTCGGGTGTATGGCAAAGTTACATTCTTTCTCACTCTCAAATATTCGCCTCTGCTCCTCGTTCATGATGCTGTAGCAAAGCTCTTGAGAATCTTTTCGATTTAATGGGTTGCCGGCGATCGGAAAGATCTTACCGTCAACTTTGAAGCTAGGGGTGGCGTTGGCAGTGATGAACATGTCTGAGGCATTTTTCACCATCATTGCGCGCAGCAAGTCGGCCATTTTATACATTAGGGTAACTCCGAAATAATGTGGACATATGGATTAGAGTGATAGCTCTTATAGGAACTTGCTCTTATCTACCGCTCGCGCACGAGCATCGGCCGGAGAAATCAATCGATCTCTAACGAGCGCTTCAAGACATTGGTCAAGAGTCTGCATGCCGTCTCGTTGCCCAGTTTGAATCATCGAATACATTTGCGCGATCTTATCCTCTCGAATCAAGTTTCGAATCGCCGAGGTGCCGACCATAATTTCATGCGCGGCGACTCGCCCTCCGCCGACACGCTTAATCAGGGTTTGCGCAATCACCGCCTGAATCGACTCAGACAACATCGAACGTACCATCGATTTCTCTTCGCCTGGAAAAACATCGACAATACGGTCAATCGTCTTTGGCGCTGAACTGGTGTGCAACGTAGCCAATACTAAATGGCCGGTTTCGGCCGCCGTCATGGCTAAACGAATCGTTTCTAAATCACGCAGTTCGCCGACTAAAATAACGTCAGGATCTTCGCGCAGTGCCGAACGCAGAGCATTATCAAAACTGTGGGTGTTTTTATTTAATTCACGCTGGTTAATCAGGCATTTTTTGCTTTTATGTACAAATTCGATCGGATCTTCAACCGTCAATATGTGCGAACGATGGTTCTCATTAATATAGTCAACCATCGCCGCTAGTGTTGTTGATTTGCCGGAGCCGGTCGGCCCAGTAACCAGCACTAAGCCTCTAGGCTTATCAACTAAGTCACGAAAAATTTGTGGTGCGTTAAGGTCATCTAGACTCAACACCACCGACGGAATAGTTCGAAATACCGCAGCAGGTCCACGGTCTTGATTGAATGCATTAACACGAAAACGCGCTACATTTGGAATTTCAAATGAGAAATCCACCTCAAGATTTTCTTCGTAACTCTTGCGCTGTTGGTCGTTCATGATATCAAAAATCATTTTCAACACAGTTTCGTCGTCGAGCATCGGCAAATTAATGCGCTTCATATCACCATCAACTCGAATCATTGGTGGCATGCCAGCTGAAACGTGTAAATCAGATGCTTTGTTTTTGTGGCTAAAGGCGAGTAACTCGGCAATATCCATACCTTCTCCGGGGCTATTTGCTGTACATTTTGGGTAAATCGATTAAAACCAGTATAACCAAAAATTTGACCATGAGTAATAGTGATTACGCCACGCAAAAATTAACAACTGTTCTTACACGCATAGCGAGTTCCTGTGAGGCTAACCAGCGACAGCCTGATAGCGTTAGACTAATAGGCGCGAGCAAAAAACAAAGTGCTGAATTAATCAAGCAATTTGCCGATTCAGGTCTGCGTGACTTGGGCGAAAACTACCTGCAAGAGGCGATTGACAAACAATATCAGTTACCAAACTTGCAAACAAATTGGCATTTTATCGGCCAAATTCAATCTAATAAGACAAAGTTAATCGCCCAACACTTCGATTGGGTGCATGGAGTTGACCGACTAAAAATTGCCAAGCGTTTAGCCACGCAGCATGGCCGTCAAGAGCCGGTCAATTTATTGATACAACTCAACCCTGATGACGAAGACAGCAAAGGCGGTGTGGCACTAAGAGACGCCGCTGAGTTAGCTCAACAAATAGCCGAGCTTGAGGGTGCGCGATTACGCGGATTCATGATGATTCCAAAAGCTCGAAAACAGCAAGATCAACAACGAGCTGTTTTCGCACGGGCTCGAGCGTTGTTAGAACTCTGCAATCAGCAATACGGCCTAAGTCTCGACCAGCTCTCGATGGGCATGTCGGGTGACCTAGAAGCGGCCATCGCAGAAGGTAGCACCATGGTAAGAATCGGCACCGACCTGTTTGGTGCTCGTGCCTAGGCATGTCTTATGGTAAACGCTGGCGAACCAAGGCTTGCCAAGCAATCAACTCTAACCATTAAAGCGTATTACGCTAGGGCTTATATCAAAAGGCTGCGAGCACGATACTGGCCGATTAGGCTTAGCCTAATGCGCACTACAACGGTACAATTTAGATTGAACATTCATTAACCCTTTTTAAGGTACAAAAGTGACTACTAGAATCGGCTTTATCGGTGGCGGCAATATGGCGGCCAGTTTAATTGGAGGCATTGTATCGCAAGGCGATATTGCCGCCAAACACCTGTGGGTATTCGAACCTAACACCGAAAAAGCACGGCTATTGGCGAACCAATTTGGCATCAATGTGGCGCAAGATAACGCCGAACTTATTGGCAACTCAGATATCGTTGTTATCGCTGTCAAACCACAGGTTCTGCAACAGGTCTTGACGCCATTGGCGCATAACTTTAAACAACAACGGCCATTGATTGTTTCCGTGGTGGCCGGAATTACCGCTAATTCAATCGAGAAATGGCTTGATGGTGATTTCTCAATCGTCAGAGTTATGCCAAATACACCGGCATTAGTAGGCGTGGGAGCCTGCGGCCTATACGCCAATCAGAGAGTAGATCAACAGCAACGTGACGCGACTAGCAAACTCTGCAATACGGTCGGCATCTCCGCCTGGGTTAAGCATGAATCCGATATCGACAGTGTCACCGCGCTATCTGGTAGCGGCCCTGCTTACTTTATGTTGTTTATTCAAGGCTTAATTGAAGCCGGTGAAGCGGCTGGTTTGAGCGCCGACACAGCAAGGGCACTTGCCGTTCAGACCGCGGCTGGGGCGGCACAATTAATTTCTAGTAGCGTTGACACACCGCTACAAACCCTGATTGACAATGTAACCTCACCGAACGGCACTACCGAAAAGGCGCTGCAATCGTTCGATACGTCCAACCTAAAAAAAGTGATCGCCGACGCATTCGAAGCCGCGCGCACCCGATCAGAAGAACTCGCCAAAGAACTCGGTTAACTCTATGCCTTATATTCAAAATGCCAGCACTTTTCTTATTGAAGCACTCTTTAACTTCGCACTTTATATCGTCTTAATACGGTTTTGGATGCAATGGGTGCGCGCTGATT
Source organism: Gammaproteobacteria bacterium (assembly GCA_034110505.1). Classification (GTDB taxonomy): domain Bacteria; phylum Pseudomonadota; class Gammaproteobacteria; order Arenicellales; family Arenicellaceae; genus Arenicella. Next base: position 5,646 of record JAWUZB010000019.1, on the reverse strand, counting down.
TTCGCAATGATTTCGGACAATTTATTATCTCCATGACTAACCCGGTGATCGTGCCGATTAGAAGAGTGATACCCAGCGTTGGCGTTATCGATACTGCCACTGTATTACTTGCGGTGATAATCGCGCTGGTTAAGATCTATGTACTAGTGCTTGTGGCTGGCGGAGGCCTTAACTCATATTCACTATTGAAAATACTCAGCGTAGCGATTGCCACTGTTCTCGATTCCAGTATCTATGTGTTTCTCGGTGCGATTTTTATTGGCATTATTGCCAGCTGGTTAAACCCCAATAGCTACCATCCTATCTTAACTGTCGCTCGCGCAATCAGTGAGCCACTATTGGCGCCAGCCCGAAAACTAGTACCGTCATTAGGTGGTATCGATTTTTCACCGATGTTGGTGATTTTATTTTTACGTGTGACGCAAATATTGTTAATTGCGCCCTTGTACCGCCTATTTATTTAGATAAACGGAACTAATGGCTACCACAACTACAGATATCAATCAGCTGGTCGAACCTCAACAAGTGAGGTTTGATGAAACGCTGGTGCTTGAGAGTAATGGACAGTTAGATGGCTATACCCTAGCTTATGAGACCTATGGCAAACTCAATGCCCGAGGCGACAACGCACTGCTAATCTGTCACGCACTGAGTGGCGACCACCATGTTGCCGGACGCTACGATGATTCTGGCAAAACCTATGGTTGGTGGCATTTGCTAATCGGCCCTGAAAAACCGATCGATACCAATAAGTTCTTTGTAGTATGCAGCAATAATATTGGTGGCTGTCATGGCAGCACGGGGCCAAGCTCGATCAACCCCTCGACCGACAAACCATATGGCACAGACTTTCCGCTGGTTACGGTAAACGACTGGGTCTATACGCAAGCTAAATTAAGCGATTATCTTGGCATTACCCAATGGGCGGCCGTAATCGGCGGTAGCCTTGGTGGCATGCAAGCGATGCAGTGGAGCATTAGCTATCCAGAGCGCTTAAGGCATTGCATCGTAATTGCCAGCGCCGCTAAATTAAACGCCCAGAACATTGGCTTTAATGATGTCGCTCGTCAGGCAATACGCACCGACCCAGACTTTCATAACGGCAACTATTATGAACACAATGTGGCACCCGCACGCGGCATGCGCGTCGCCCGTATGATTGGTCATATTACCTACTTGTCTGAGGACATGATGGGCCAGAAGTTCGGTCGTAACCTGCGTAAAAAAGCCAAATTCGATTACGAATTCACGCCTGAGTTTGAGGTCGAGAGCTACCTGCGCTATCAAGGCGACGCCTTTATTAATAAATTTGACGCTAATACTTACTTATTGATGACCAAGGCGCTGGACTATTACGACCCTGCTGCCGAAACAGATGACGACCTTACTAAAGCCCTGGCTCCAGCAACGGCTAGCTTTTTAGTGGTTTCTTTCAGCAGCGATTGGCGCTTCTCGCCGGAACGCTCGCGAGAAGTAGTGCGCGCTTTACAAAGTAATAAATTGAACGTGAGCTACGCCGAAGTGACCTGCCCTCACGGTCACGATTCGTTTTTGTTAGACATAGACGACTACACTAGAGTAGTGCGATCGTACCTAAACAGAATCGCTGGCGAATCTGTTTTGGGAAGTGAACTGGGGATTGATCCAAAGGATACTGTAACGATAGAGGCTAAACGTGTCTAAATTGCTAAATATTTCGACCCTGTCTCGCTACGATCATCAAATAATTTCAGAATGGGTTGAGCCCGCTAGCCGAGTAATCGATTTAGGTTGCGGCAATGGCTCATTGCTGAAACATTTACAAATCAGCAAAGGCGTGACCGGTTATGGTGTTGAGCTGAATCCAGAGATGATAGACCAATGCATTGATAACGATATCAATGTGATTCAGTTCAACCTTGATCAAGGCTTAGGGCATTTTGATTCCGATTCTTTCGACACGGTTATTTTATCGTTAACCTTGCAATCAATGCGCAAGCCACTCACCCTGCTCGAAGAGATGTTGCGCGTCGGTCGTCAAGGGATAGTTACCTTTCCGAACTTTGCCCACTGGCGCAACCGCTGGCAAATTGCGGTTGGCGGAAGCATGCCAGAAAGCGATGAACTGCCTTATAAGTGGTATGACACGCCAAATATTCACCTTTGCACACTGAATGATTTTCACCAGCTTTGCGATCAACTTGGCTTTCAAATAGAATCATCGATCGCCGTTCGTGCCGATGGGAAACAAACCCTCGGCTTAAAAACGATGCCCAATTTATTTGGCGAAATCGCACTATGTCGCTTTAGTAAACGATAAAGTGCAAGCAACTATGCGACACACCTCACAGCATTTAACCGAGTTATTCTAACCGAGTCATCCTAACCGGGTACAACCATAACCATGAACAATAACGATATTCTTCGACGCTTGCGTTTCGCCTATGACTTTTCTAATAAAGATTCTGTGGCGTTATTTTCACTCGACCCTAGCTCGAGTGCAGAGATGACACAGCCGGCATTTCTTAAACGCCTAGCCAAAGACGAAGACGAAGACTTTGTGGCCTGTAGCGACGACGAACTAGCGGCATTTTTAGATGGGCTAATCGTCTCGAAAAGAGGCATGCGTGAACCAGCTCCAGAGGCCGCCATCAGAGCAGCAAACTTTCGCATCAGCAAAAATGACGTGCTCAAAAAGTTACGTATTGCGATGTCCTTCAAAGAGGAAGAGATGCTGACCACCTTAGAGCAAGGAGGCACAAGCATGTCTAAAAGTGAACTCGGTGCGCTGTTTCGAAGCCCAAATCAAAAAAACTATCGCGCCTGTGGTAATCAAGTGTTGAGAAATTTTATTAAAGGCTTAACGTTGCAACTTAGGCCAGAAGAAAAGGCTTAGCGGTAACAGTCAAGAACAGCGCGACTACCGAGGTGTTTTGAAGTGAGAATCACGATTTTGGTCAATCATGATCTGCCCGCTTTGCTCGCCTTAAACTATCTTATACCAGCATTAAAGCAGCATGATGTCAGCGTCTTCTTTAGCCTGAAAAAATTCTCTTTTGAATTAACTAAAAGCCTTACCGAGCTTGCTGAATTTGATGCTCGCTCACTTGACCGGCCTTCAAGATTGCTAAGTTTTGAGGCCTTTGGTGCTAAGCTACTGAACCACGTTAATACCGTTGATTATGATCAATTTGCCGCTACCAAGCCCGACTTGGCAGTCAGCATTCGCTATATGACAATATTAAAAAGCGATGCCATTAGCGTACCGAGGTGCGGAGTTATCAATCTGCATTCGGGTCTACTGCCGAGTTACCAAGGGGTTATGGCGACGTTTTGGGCAATGCTTAATAAAGAGCTTAAACTCGGCACCACGTTGCATTTTATTGAAGATAGCCAGATCGATACAGGTTCGATAATTCTCGGTTCTGAAACTGAGGCCAACTATCGACGCTCATACTTGTGGAATGTGCTAAATATCTATCGCGCCGGTTGTGCAAATATATTGCAGGTGATTGCGCAAATGAGCTTGGGCCAATCGATTAGTTCAACGCCGCAGTCAGGCCGAGCTTATTACTACAGCTTCCCCAACGCCGAGCAGATCAATAGCGCTGGCATCCCATTATATAATCAAACCGATAACGTCGATCCGTTTCTCTAAGATCTGGCCTAGGAACGCAGGAAGGATAAGTTTAATAGGCTGAGGCACTCGAACGACCTACTCGCTAGCATTGATTAACAACTACGCAACATAATTAAGGCGCCCACCGTGGACGCTAAACTGAGTTAGCGTTAGTCGAGTTACCGCCAAATTGACGTTTAGTTACGGCTGTTGCATACTCATTTAAATTCCTCAGAATACTTGGCCAAAACCGAGCTTGACCTTGTTTTAAAAACACCTCTATTCATAAAGATATATTGTGAATCGATCACTTCAGAAAATATATAAATCTAATCTAATACATAGTTAGAATTGTCGTTATAAAAGACCACACGTACGCCCCTGATGACAGCCCAGCAAAGAAGAAATTCTTGATGTTTTTTAGCGATTTATGGGCGGCAACGGGTGCACCCTAGCTTTTTTTAAATGTTTTTTTTGGGACTTATCTTTGAATCGAAAAATAGTAGTCTGTAGAAGCCCAAACGGAGGGTTTGGCGATCATATGCTTTGCTTGTTCGGCAGTTGGTGGTATGCCAAGCAGACTAAACGAACATTAGTTATAGACTGGCGTGGTTCACGTTTTAGCTTAGCAAATAACAAAAACAGCTTTCTCGATATGTTTGAGCCATTCACACAGTTGGCTGGTGTACCGGTATTGCTTAATAATGATATTGCAAATTTTGGTAATTCTTATTATTGGCCTAAATGGACTAAAGAAAATCTTAGAAGCAGCGATCACGTCGCACATACAAGTGAAGAGATAGAAACACTTAATAGATTGGTTGCTTGCGGTGAGCAACGCAATGAAGATGCTGTAATTTTTAACCAGCACCTGCTATTTCCACCAAAAGACTCCGGGATTGTCGAAGCGATTGAAGAATTGCAGTTTGTCTTTGAAGTACAACTGGCCGCGAAGCATTACTTAAGCAGTTTGACGTCCAAACCCTCGATAGATCAAAACTTCATAGCGCTGCATCTTAGGCATGGTAATGGCGAAAATATTGGCGACCGCTGTGTGTACTGGTTAGATAAGGCAGATCTAATTCGCCAATTACTTCGTAACAAGCAAAGTGATATGCATGTTGCAGGGTTAGCGGTTAGATTCTTGGATAACATGCCGAACTCCTTAACAGAGATTAGGTCCGAAACTAATCAAGAAAACAGACTCTATAAGCAAGCTGCCGAGCGAGTAGCTGAACTGCGTGGTGAATTGGGTGAGCAAACACCAGTAATTCTTTTTACCGATGCAGACCAGGTAGTGACGGCGATTGATAAACTGATACCAAACGTTGTTCGGCATGGCTCTGAATTACTTGATTTTGGTGCGGGGCCCTTACATAATTTTGCCACTCTAAGTGCCGATCCTCGAGGCAAAATCCAATCAAAAAGAATATTTGATATGCTTTGTGAAGCTCAGATAATGCTCTCGTGCAATGCCTTAATTCATATTCCGAGTGGATTTACAATAATGTTGAAGTGTCGCTTGCCTGTTGATAAAGTGCATGAACTTAAACCAACATTAACTAACTCAGTAATCTTAAAGCTCTTTAAAATTCTATTTTGAATGCCTAAGAGCTTGGTCGGCAGTATGAATAAACCAACACTGGTAAACCTTGTGTTGCTGCTGATCGCGGTGATATGGGGTTTTGGCTTTGTGCCTCAAAAACTCGGTATGCAGTACCTAGGCCCAGCGGCGTTCAATGCGCTTAGATTTGCCCTGGGAGCGCTAACATTACTGCCGCTAATGCTGTTAATGAAATCAGTGACGCTAGCTTCGCTATTCAGTCGTTCAACCTTCTCGATGGGTATGCTCCTTGGTGCGCTTTTATTTGGCGCCGCATTGTTGCAACAAATTAGTTTGCAATACACCTCGATTGCCAACGTCTCCTTTATCACTGGCTTATACGCCATTGTGGTACCGCTAATAGGCTATTTTCTGGGCTACCGCTACGGTTTGATTGTTTGGGGCGGAGGGCTTATCGCCGTAATCGGTTTATATCTAATGACCA
>JAWUZB010000018.1:0-9567 GCA_034110505.1 Gammaproteobacteria bacterium | reverse complement strand
CCCAACACCACCGCCGTCGGCGCGGTAACGCGTTTGGTCGATATGGGGGGAGAGCCGTTTCTTATCGCATCAAGTTTGGTTGGAGGGCTAGCGCAAAGACTAGTCCGTCGTCTCTGCCCTAACTGTAAGCAAGAACATCAGCCAGATGACGTTGAGATGAATTTACTTGGGCTTAAAGCCGGTGACTCTGTGCAAATGTTTGTCGCTAAAGGCTGTACTGAATGTGATCAGATAGGCTATCGAGGTCGTATAGGTATTTACGAATTAATCGATATGGATGACGGTATGCGCCGCCTGATTCACGATCAAGTATCCGAAAATGAGTTAACCGATCATGCCCGTAAAACTTCACGCAGCTTAATACAAAATGGTTTTGATCGAGTGCGTGATGGTGAAACAACCTTGGAAGAAATTTTCCGAGTGACACAGGCGTAAGCTCAGGGTGATATAGCTATGGGTGCATTCGAATATCAAGCCCTTGATGCCAAGGGTAAAACAGTCAAAAACATAACCACTGGCGATCACGCCAAACAGGTGAGAGCTGAGTTACGGGCTCAAGGCTTAGTGCCGCTTGAAGTAAAAGCGGTCTCTGACAATGCGGCAAACAAGTCAGATAAACGCGGTAAGGCCAATAGCCGAATTAAAATTAAGGTCAATGACTTATCCATTATTACTCGACAAATGGCCACCTTGTTAGAGTCGGGGATGACCGTCGAGGAAACCTTAAGTGCTGTTGTTAAGCAGTCCGAAGGCCACAAAATTAAGTCGGTTATGAGTGATATTCGCTCGTTGGTGAGGGAAGGCCAGTCACTCTCTGATGCGATCGCCAAGTACCCAAATAGCTTTCCGGAAATTTATCGGGCTTCTATTTCAGCGGGGGAGCAGTCTGGAACTCTAGATAGCGTGCTCGAGCGCTTAGCTGACTACGTAGAAGATAGTCACGCCATGCAGCAAAAAATAACCCAAGCTATTGTTTATCCAGTTTTCTTATTTTTTGTGTGCGCCGGAATCTTGATTATTTTGATTACCGTAGTGGTGCCCAAAGTGGTTACGGTATACGAAGATATAAATCAAGAATTACCATTTCTAACTAAATTGGTAATCAAATTGTCAGAAATTATGGCCAATTATGGCGCTATTATGGCTGTAGGCTTGGTGGCACTTATTTTTGCCTGTCGCTACGTTTTTAGCCAAAAAGGCCCTAAAATTTGGTTGCATACCCTCTATTTGAAAACCTTTGGTTTGCGTAAAATGGTGCAGAACGTCGATACCGCTCGCATGGCTCGTACTTTGTCAATTATGGTTGGCTCAGGCGTACCAATTTTGTCGTCTATGAGAGCCAGTCAGGGTGTTATGAATAATGTGGTTTTGCAAAGTGATCTACAAACCGCAACTGAAGAGGTTGCGCAAGGGGTGTCAATTGGGCGCGCTTTAGAACGTAATGGTAACTTCCCTCCATTATTAGTTCACATGGTAACCAGTGGCGAGAACAGTGGTCGTTTAGGTCATATGCTGGAAAAGGCGGCCACCGCGACTGAAAATGAAATGCAAACTCGGGTTGGAATGATGGTTAGCTTACTTGGGCCGTTGATGATTTTGGTAATGGGTTCGTTAGTACTGGTTATTATTTTGGCGATTTTAATGCCGATGTTTCAGTTAAACGAATTGATTGATATTTAGAGACCTCAGCATAACTCGACGAACGAATAAAAAGGCCTGTAATGCCTCCACTTTTTGTAGAAAAACTTGCCAATAGCTAGCTATTAGCCGCGTTTTCCGCCTCAATTGGATACATTTCAAGCTATTTTTATTTCGTCCCTGAGTTATGCTGAGGTCTCATTTAAATAAAGAGTAGAGAAAAATATGACTAATCGCAAAAAAATGTCTAAAGCTCAAGCGGGCTTTACTCTTATCGAAATAATGGTGGTAGTGATTATTATTGGTTTATTATCGGCCATGATCGTACCTAATTTGTTCGATAAACAAACTAAGGCTTTCCAGGTTAAAGCGCGTAGCGATATTCGTCAGATGACGGGTCAGCTCGAACTATATCGTCTTGACGTATTTTCATACCCTAGTTCGTCAGAAGGACTGCAAGCTTTAGTTACAAATCCAGGTAAATCAAACTGGACAGGCTACTTAAATAAGGTGCAAAAAGACCCATGGGATAATGAATATCAATATCAAGTTCCGGGTACGCGAAACGCCAATAGTTATGATTTATGGAGCTTTGGCTCTGACGGTGTTGCTGGCGGTGAAGGTTCGGCCAAAGACATTGGTAATTGGGATGACGAGGGCTAATACGCCGACCAAAGCTCTAGCTTAGCTAAGCTAGAGGTTTTGCCAAGGTATTCGATTGGCAAAGTTGCTTGCTCGTGTTGATGTTTAAAAAGACGTTTATATCATCAGAGAAATCCACTTCGACCACGTCAACTTCGGCAAACCATCGATGCATTGCACGACCTCCGGTGTCGAAGAAATCTATCAGTGATTGCCAAGCTTTTCGCCTAATAAGGCAGTGAAGGTTTTGCCTCCTATCGCCATCATGGGCAACCGAGACGTCGGCGTCACTTGAGTTTGAAAAGCCTAATTCGAGACGCTGTCTTAAGTCATGCGGCAGGTGTGGCGCGTCACAACTGGAAATCAGTACGGTATCGCACTCAGAGTCTAGTAGTTCAACTTTCAAGGCGGTGCTAATGCCCGACATGGGTCCTTGATAATGCTCATGCTGGTCGCTGAGCACCTTAAACCCCAAAGTTTCATAGATTACTAGGTTGCGGTTAGCGCAGATATAAAGGGTCCCGACTTGTGGGCTGATGGCATCAATAACATGTTCAACTAAGCGCTTACCTTTATAACTTTGTAGGCCCTTATCGCTTCCATTAAGGCGTTTTCCGGCGCCGCCTGAGAGAATGATCGCTGTAGTATTTTTATCTAAACAAGTCATTTGTTGACGCTAACACAGGCAATACGTCTGGGCTATTTAAATCTAATTAAGACGCTTAGCTCCGACTTACCAAAAGTCACAGAGTTGATTGCGTGCTATTAGCTGTTATATTGCCTAGAAACTTTTTACGAGGCTCGTTATGACGTCGATTATTCTTCCCTCAGTAGTGCTCATGCTGATTACTATTTTAGTATGGTTCAATATGTTTTTACGTCGCATTGTGGCAATCAAATCAGCGAGCCTCGATCCACAAGATTACCCAACCCCAGAGCAGTTCAATGCGGTGTTAAGTGAGCGCGTTCAAGCGCCTGCAAACTGCTTTAAAAACTTATTTGAAGTGCCGGTAATTTTCTATGCGCTAAGCGCTTTTGTTGCGGCAATGGCGGTTGGCGACAGTCTATTCTTAAATATGGCATGGGCTTTCGTTGGCTTGCGTGCCCTGCAGGCCTGTGTGCATTGCACCTATAACCGAGTGATGCATCGTTTTTACGCCTACACAGCATCATGCATCGTTCTGTGGGTGATGGTGATTCGTTTCTTCTTAAGCATTTTTTAGCAAGTTATTGAATCGCTTTGCTGGGCTATGCGATGATGTGCTGGTAACTATAATAAATAAGCGAGCTTACGTAACAACGGTTGCCTATATGCTTATCAAATCGCCCTTAAAAGCGCTTAATTTGGAACTAAACAAGTGTTATCCAGAGCGGTAAGTCTGGCGCTTGTAATGCGCTCTATAATAAGTAATTCGGATGGCACCGATTGAGGTCCTTGGTAATGCCTTTTTACACGTCCCACGTGCCCCCGAGCGAGGGCCCGTATAGGTTTAGGACTTATATTGTGGCGAATATAGTAAATTAACCTTATTTGTCAACCTTTGCTCTAGTTGCATGGTAAAGGGTGAGTCTTTCATGTAATCTGCGCGAGATCAAAACCAGAGACGAATCCCCATGAATTTTGCCGACCTAGGCCTATCACAACCGTTACTCGACGCCTTAGAATTACAAGGTTATTCAGAACCTTCTCCGATCCAAGCGAAAGCGATACCTCATGTAATTGAAGGTAAAGACGTGATGGCCGCCGCGCAAACGGGCACAGGTAAAACGGCCGGATTTGTGTTACCTATTTTACATCGTTTCAGTAATACTCCGAAGCCTTCAGGCAAGGGCAATCAAGCGCGAGCTTTAGTATTGACACCAACGCGTGAGTTGGCGGCGCAAGTGGCCGCAAGCGTTGAGACCTATGGTCAAAATTTAAAAATCAAAACTGCGGTTGTATTTGGTGGGGTCAAAATTAACCCTCAAATGCAGAAGCTTAGAGGCGGTGTTGACGTTTTAATTGCTACTCCGGGTCGCTTACTAGACCTACATAATCAAAACGCCGTTCAATTTGACCAGCTTGAAGTACTAGTACTTGATGAAGCTGATCGTATGCTAGACATGGGCTTTATTCATGATATTCGCCGCATCATCAAATTGTTGCCGAAAAAACGTCAGAACCTATTATTTTCAGCGACTTTTTCAGATGACATCCGGCAACTGGCTAAGACCATCGTAGATAACCCAGTTGAAGTGTCCGTAAGTCCTGCAAATAGCACTGTAGACAGTGTTCAGCAAAGTTTGATCGCGGTCGAAAAGACTGACAAGACTCAAGTTTTGACTCGTTTGATCGTCGATAACGATTGGTTTCAAGTTTTGGTTTTTTCGCGCACCAAACATGGAGCTAATCGTTTAGTTAAGCAGTTGGTCGCTAAGGGTGTTGAGGCATCGGCGATTCACGGAAATAAGAGCCAAGGTGCGCGTACTAAGGCATTAGCCGAGTTTAAGGCTGGTAAGGTTAGAGTCTTAGTTGCTACCGATATCGCGGCCAGAGGCATCGATATTGATCAATTGCCTCATGTGGTTAACTTTGATTTGCCACAAGTAGCCGAAGATTATGTACACCGTATTGGTCGAACCGGTCGTGCTGGTGCCACTGGCGAAGCGGTCTCGTTAGTGTCTCACGATGAGTTCAAGCTTCTGGTTGCGATTGAACGTTTGATTAAGAAAGAAATACCTCGCAAGCATCTAGATGGTTACCAACCACTTAATGGTTTACCTAATTCAAAAGGTGATTTTCGCGATGCTAAGCCCAAGAAACCAAAGAGTCATGGCGGAAATGCCAGTAGAGGCCGAAATCAGAATTCAAAGTCTGAAACCGAAGGGCAGGGTAGAAGCAGTAAGAAACGCAGTTCAAATTTTAAAAAACAGCCAAGCCAAGCTGCACCCTCTCGCGCTGGCCGCAATGCGCGTCGTGCCAAATCTGGTAACAAGGCGGTTGATTGCTCAAGTGCTAAGGACTCTAACGCTAATTCTACAGATAAAGGCTCGAATCGATCTAGTAACAAACCTAATCGCTCAAACAATACGGTAGGCTAGTATGTCATTGTTTGATCGGTTTTCGCTTGTTCAGCGATCGCTAATCTCTTCGTTAGCCGGGTTTTTGTTTTATGGTCTTTGGGCCTTTTTGGTAAATATTATGCACGGTACACAAGCGGCTGTTAAAGCCGCTTGTGTACAAGGCTCTTATAGCTTTTTGATCACCCTAGGTATCACCTTAATGCTCGAGTCGATGTATCGCTTTTTGCTTAATTTGACTGATCTATATAGGGTTAGTGCGGTTGCCACAGTGCTGATATGTTGTACCCCAGTGTTTATTGGATCATGGATGGTCAACGTAGCCGCAGGCACGCCAGAGGTTTTCGAAACTGTTATTCTCGGTTATGTACTAGGAGCAGCTTACAGTTCGATTTATGTTCTCGGATTGTTAAAGAAAAGCCAATCGTAATAACGCCCCCGTGTTTTTAACGCTAGAATGATATTCAAGCTTAGTTAAGTGATACATTGGTTTGGCTAAGGTTTAACTTTCATCTGCGCTGATAGGCATGAATTTACAAAATGATTAAGCATTAAAATTTTTAATGAATATCGCCCTAACTATACTTGTTATATACGTTATTGCCGTTTTGCAAATGCATTACCGCGGTAAAGTTCGCTTGAGTGCGCCTAGGCAATTGCTAACCCATACTAATTATCTTGCGCCATACAACTTGCTCATGAATTTGTTTTCAACGCTGCCTAACAAGCCGCTATTGAATGTCGATGAACTACCAGAGCTCAAGGTCTTGCGCGACAATTGGCAAGTGATACGCGATGAGGCAATCGCGCTAGTCTAACAAGGAGAAATTAAAGCCGCCGATGGCCTCAATGATGCCGGCTTTAATTCGTTCTTTAAAACTGGTTGGACTCGCTTTTATCTAAAATGGTACGGCGATCCGCTGGCCTCAGCAAAACGACAATGCCCAAAAACAATTGAAATTTTGAAACAAGTACCGTCGGTCAAAGCGGCTATATTCGCTAGCTTACCGCCCGGCGGTATTCTGTCACCGCATCGAGACCCATTCGCTGGTTCGTTACGCTATCACCTAGGCTTGATCACGCCAAACCATGATGACTGTTATATTTTAGTCGATGGTGAAAAGCACGTTTGGCATGATGGTAAAGATGTGTTGTTCGATGAGACATTTATCCATGAAGCGCACAATAATACTGAGGCTAATCGAATCATCTTGTTTTGTGACGTTAACCGCCCTATGAAGCTGAGCGTGATAAATAAGTTTAATACATTTATGAGCGCTACTCTAATGAGAGCAACGGCGACACGCAACGATCAAGACGACCCCGTCGGCATTGTTAACAAGGTGTTCGAAAAGGTGTATTCGATACGTATTGTTGCGCGCCGAATCAAACGTTGGAATAAGCCTTTTTACAGGGCTCTTAAATACACTCTGTTTGTGGCAATGCTGTATTTAATATTCTTCTAGTAAATCTGTAGTGTACGCAGCCGAAATACTAGCAAAAATAGTGTTTTTCGACAGCGCTCAGTATTGGGGAGATAAGCATAGCTATGCTATTCTGATCTCATAATTAAATACCGTGAGATTAAGCGTGAAAAAATTTAAACGACTACCAAAGTGGTGTTTTTCAACACTACTTTTCCTGACCATTTCAGGCTGTGCCAGTGTGCCATCAGAAAATGCGTCGCTTACGGAATCGCTCTCGGCCAGTGACCCATTTGCATCAAGCTATTTAACACCGGAAGCTCCAGCGACTATCATTCGTGGAGCTACTATACTGACCGGTACAGGCGGGCAACTCGACAATACTGACCTGCTATTCAGTAATGGCAAAATCACCGCCCTAGGCTCTCAAGTAAATGCTCCTCAAGGCGCAGTCGAGATAGACGGCGCTGGCCTTTGGGTAACTCCTGGCATTATAGATGTGCATTCGCACATGGGTGTTTACTCTAATCCCGCTGTTAGAGCGCATTCCGATGGTAATGAAGCTGTGGCGCCGGCCACCGCTAAAGTGTGGGCAGAACATTCAGTTTGGCCGCAAGACCCGAATTTTGAGAAAGCACTGGCGGGTGGCGTTACAACGGCGCAAATCCTGCCTGGCTCGGCCAACTTGTTCGGCGGCCGTGGTGTGACACTTAAAAATGTACCGTCCGTAACCATGATGGGTATGAAGTTTCCCGACGCACCACATTCTTTAAAAATGGCCTGCGGCGAAAATCCAAAACGTGTGTATGGCGACAAAGGTGGCCCATCAACACGAATGGGTAACATGGCCGGTTACCGTAGCTCATGGATCGCGGCTAAGGCGTATGATAAGTCTTGGACAGAGTACGAAGCTAAGATAGCCAAAGGCGAAAAGGCCGATGAAGTGCCAGTTCGAGACCTTGAAATGGAGACATTACGGGGTGTTCTAAAAGGCGATATTAAGATTCATAACCATTGTTACCGTGCCGATGAGATGGCCAATATGATCGAGCTTTCGAAAGAGTTTGGTTACAAAATCACCGCTTTTCATCATGCTGTAGAGGCCTATAAAATTGCTCCTTTATTAGCTGAAAATGATATTTGTGCGGTTGTCTGGGCTGATTGGTGGGGTTTTAAGCAAGAAGCTTACGACATGATAAGAGAAAACGCGGCGCTGATTGAATTGGCCAAAGGCTGCGCGATTATTCATTCCGACGATGAAATTCAGATTCAACGTCTACCGCAAGAAGTTGGTAAGGCAATGGCCGCGGCGAACCGAATGGGGATGAATTTAACCGCCGCACAAGTAATTAAGTGGGTAACCAGCAACTCGGCTAAATCGATCGGTTTAGAGGATCGAATTGGAAGCTTGAAAGAGGGTATGAATGCCGATGTAGTACTTTGGAGTGGCAACCCTTTAAGTGTTTATTCTAAAGCTAACATGGTTTGGATAGATGGTGCATTGCGGTTTGATCGATCGGCGCCTAGCCAGAATCATACGAGCGATTTCAATTTAGGAATTATTAGGCCAGAGGGAGACCGACCATGAAAAAATTATTAACAATTAGCTTATTTATAAGCTTGGCGTTAAGCGCTGCTGGCTCTGCCAATGCCACCGATATACTGATCAAAAATGCTCGTATCGTCGATGGCTCTGAGCGAGATCCGAACCAACTGACTGATATATTGGTCAAGGGCTCATTAATCGTCGGACTCGGCAGCGGTTTGTCGGCACCTGAGAGCGGTCGTGTAATCGACGCCAATGGTCGACCACTTTCACCGGGTTTATTTAACGCTGATACTCAGCTAGGCATCCTTGAATTAGGCTCAATCTCGGGTACCGTAGATAGCCGTACCACGAATCAGAATATTACCGCATCATTGCGAGTCAGTGACGCATTTAATCCGAGTTCAGTCGCTGTCGCGTATAATAGAAGCTTAGGTATTACTCACAGCTTGATTCAACCAAGTAACGGTGTTGGTATTTTTGCTGGTAGCGCCGCTGTAGTTAAGCTTGGTTCTGCTGGAAATATAGTGATTGAAAATGCTGCAATGGTGGTCAGCTTAGGTCAACAAGGTAGTGAGCTAGCCGGCGGTTCTCGAGCGGCGGCTATGTCATTGCTTCGAGAAGCGATTGAAGATGCTCGAGACTACTCAAAAAATAAAGACAGTTACGCCCGCGGTAATAGACGTAACTATTCTTTGTCGCGGCATGATTTAGATGCTTTGGTTGACGTTGTTCAGCGCCGTCAACCGTTGTTGGTGCGTGTAGAGCGCTCGGCCGATATCGAACGAGTATTAGAATTTGCTAAAAAGCAGAAAATCACAGTGATACTATCCGGTGCGGCTGAAGGCTGGCGGGTAGCTGATAAAATTGCTGCGGCAAAAGTGCCGGTGATTTTTGACCCGATTAATAATCTTCCGAGTTCGTATGAGACCCTTGGCTCAAGACTCGACAATGCAAAGCTGTTGCATGATGCTGGGGTTAAGTTGATGTTTACCGGTATGGGTTGGCAAAATACCCACAACGCCTATTTAGTTCGCCAGTCTGCAGGAAATGCGGTGGCAAATGGCTTACCGTACAACGTAGCGATTCAAGCGATCACCTCTAATCCAGCACAAATTTTCGGACTGGCTGGCTATGGTCAAATTAAAGTCGGTGCCGAGGCCACCTTAGTGCTTTGGTCTGGGGACCCTTTGGAAGTAATGAGTAATCCAGATTTAGTTCTGATTGATGGTCAAGAATACTCGCTACAGAGTCGTG
>JAWUZB010000017.1:0-7551 GCA_034110505.1 Gammaproteobacteria bacterium | reverse complement strand
CTCCTTCTCTCCCAATCGAACCACCACCATATTATGCTCAGGAACATTGATAATGAACTGCCCTAAGTGCCCACTGAAAGCGTAGAACGCAGGTGATTGAGTGTCACTTAACCATGTTGACAAGCCATAGTACGAAGTGCCTTCTGGCTTAACCATTTGTTCTACAAAGGCTTGTGGAATTAATTGCTGACCGTCCCAATTACCATTATTCATCATCAATAAACCAAGTTTGGCGTAATTGCGGGCATTGGTATTGAGGCAGCAATAGGTTAGTTCCATGCCTTGGTCGTCGGTATGCCAAAGAGCGTCGTCGTTCATGCCCATGGGCTGCCAGATCTTTTCACTTAGGTATTCGCTTAAGGTCATTGCCGCACCAGCTTTTTGTAGCGCTCTTAATAGAAAAATACCGAGTAGTTCAGTAGAGGCACTAGAGTATTCCCAAAAAGTACCCGGCTCGGCTGAGAACTCGCCGCCGAGAGTGAAATTACTAACGTCGTCATCGTAGTAAAGCTTAACTGTTGGACTAAAGGGAGTGTAATAGTTTTCATCCCATTCATAGCCAGAATTCATTAATGATAGCTGGCGAACCGTGGCGGTTTTGCCGGTTGGGTCATCTTTGAATTCTGGTAGAAAATCTATTATGGGTTGATCAAGGTCGCGCACATAGCCTTCTTCAATGGCAATGCCCAAGAGTAGCGTAGTGACGGTTTTCGACATCGAGAAAGAGTTCGTTTTACTGCGGTTGTCATAGCCTGAAAAATATTCTTCGAACACTACTTGGCCGTCTTTAAGTACTAAGAACGCCGCCGCGTTTAAGCCTTCAAGCTGCTGCTTGAACTCACCGGTCAATTTTTTTTGGTTGTAGCTTGGGTGGTTGTTTAGCGCCTCTGGCTTACTGGTAGCGATGACATTGGTCTTGAATTGCTTGTGATCGTTGATGTTAGCGGTCACATGTCCGGCCATATAAGTACGTTTAACAGCGGTGATAAGGAAATCGGTGCCGGTAGCGTAAAGCACCGCTAAGCTGGCTAAGATAAAAACCAATAGACCGATGATGATTTTTTTTATTATTGTCATTTTTAAAGAGGAAGTTGGTGTTTATTAATCGGTTGGCGTAATACAAAACTGGTGTGCACGCCGCTCACGCCTTCTAATTTTGTCAGGCGTCTGAGTAGAAACTCTTCGTAGTGTCGCATATCACGAATCAACGCTTTGATAAGAAAATCGGAATCTTGGCCAGTGACCAAATAGCATTCCATCACCTCGGGTAACTGAGCAGCGTCTTGTTCGAACTTTTCAAATAGCTCAGCGGTATGCTTCTCCATAGTTACCGAGATCATTGCCGTCAGGTTTAAACCTAACTTTTCACGGTCGAGCAGGGTGATATGGTCGGTTATGATTCCGGCCTCTTCTAGGTGTTTAACCCGTCGAGCGCAGGGTGTTGGCGACAAATTTACTTTTTCAGCAAGTTCTAGATTGCTGATTCGCGCGTTTGATTGCAATTCATGGAGAATTTGCTTGTCAATTTTATCTAAGTTCACTAGATAACCTAATATATTTAATATTGTTAGTGAATATAGCTAATATGGGTCCTATTGGCTATTTAATTGGTTAATAAAACTAGAAACTAGCCGTTATACTCCTTCTCAAAGCAACTGAGAATTTGATTTACTAATGACCCGTTTCGACCACTCAAAATACAGCAAAATAGTTCCTGTTAATAAGCCCGACCGGCGATGGCCAAATCAGGTGCTCGAAGTGTCGCCTGCTTGGTGTAGCGTTGACCTTAGAGATGGTAACCAAGCGTTGATTGAACCGATGACGCCTGAGCAAAAACTTGAAATGTTCGAGATGTTACTGACCGTTGGCTTTAAACAAATTGAAGTTGGCTTTCCGGCGGCCTCGCAAACCGACTTCGATTTCGTGCGTAAGCTAATCGTCGAAGACCGCATTCCAGACGACGTTACCATTCAGGTGTTAACTCAAGCGCGTAAAGAACTAATTGATCGTACCTATGAGTCATTGGTGGGTGCTAAAAAAGCTATTGTGCATGTTTACAATTCCACCTCTACGGTGCAGCGCGAGCAAGTGTTTAAGTTGTCGAAAGATGAGATTAAACAGATAGCGGTTAACGGTGCCACATGGGTAAAAGAAAGCGCTGCCAAGCAGCCGAAAACGCAGTGGCAGTTTCAGTATTCGCCAGAGAGTTTTACCGGAACTGAAATTGATTATGCAATTGAGGTGTGTGATGCGGTCGCTGAGGTTTGGCAACCGAGTCCAGAAAATAAAATTATTTTTAATTTGCCTGCTACTGTTGAGGTGGCAACGCCTAATGTTTACGCTGATCAAATAGAGTGGTTTTGTGACAACATTAAAAATCGCCAGTCGATCATCATCAGCTTGCATACCCATAACGATCGCGGCTGTGGTGTTGCGGCCTCAGAGTTAGGCGTGTTAGCCGGTGCTGACCGAGTTGAAGGCACATTATTAGGCAATGGTGAGCGCACTGGCAACATGGACATTGTTACCATGGCAATGAACCTTTACAGCGCTGGCGTTGATCCACAATTGGACTTCTCTCGTATGGATCTTATTATCAATGTGGTCGAGAAATGTACGCAGATGAAAGTGCACCCGCGTCACCCATACGCAGGCGAATTAGTTTTCGCGGCGTTCTCCGGCAGTCATCAAGATGCAATTAATAAGTGCTTGGCCATCTACCAGGAGGGTAGCACGTGGGACGTAGCATATTTGCCAATTGACCCGCGTGACCTAGGGCGTAACTACCAAGAAGTTATTCGCATAAATTCGCAGTCGGGTAAAGGCGGCGTTGCCTACGTGTTAGAGCATGAGCATGGAATTAAAATGCCACGGTGGTTGCAAGTTGATTTTAGCCCAGTGGTACAAAAAGAAGCTGAGGTGACCGAGGCCGAAGTTAGTGGCGAACAAATTGCTGATTTATTTGAACGCACCTATTTAGAGCCAGACGCGTCGATGAACATGAAGAGTTACCAAGTCAATCGTCAAGACGGGAAAGATTCGATGGACGCGGTAATTATCGATGGTGACAGTGAAATATCGATTCATGGTGAGGGTCGAGGTGTGCTCGAAGCCTTTACCTCAGGTCTAAGCAAGCATATTGGTAAAGACCTGGTGATCATCGAGTATAACGAACATACGCTTGGTCAAGATGACTCCTCGGATGCAATCGCTTATGTTCAGTTGAGCATTAACTCCCAGAGAGTCTGTGGTGCTGGGCGTAGTCAAGATATTTTAGGTGCAACCTTGGGTGCAATACTGAACGCTGTTGCTCGGGTTTAGACGACATTGCTGAGTGTCGAATGTGCCCGCGACAGTAAGTTTGGACGCAATGGTGTCTGGCATCAAGGCTGAAATCTGCATGCCATAATTATTCAATGCGCCCGCTAAAATGGCTTTATAGTCAGCCCTATTTATTGTTGTTTCTGACCACCTTGTTTTGGGCCGGTAATGCCATAGCCGGCAAGCTGGCGGTCGGCCACATATCACCATTTCTCTTAACCTCATTGCGTTGGCTAATCGCCAGCATCGTGCTGCTGCCGTTTGCCTTGCGTTACTTGCGCAACGATTGGGCATTGGTTCGCAGCCGCTTACTGTTTTTATTCGTTTTAGGAGCGATCGGCTTTTCGCTCTTCAATAATCTGATGTATAGCGCCTTACAAACCACCACTGCGATGAATGTGGCGATTATTCAAGCGGCGCTTCCGGCCTCGATCTTGGTGCTCAACTTTGTTTTCTTTCGGCTTAGCGCAACTAAGTACCAGTTATTAGGTTTTCCTATTACGGTGCTTGGCGTAGCGACTATAGTCGCCCAAGGGCAATGGCAAGTACTGCGTGAGCTAAGCTTTGTTGCGGGCGACTTATTGATGTTGTTAGCGATCACTTTTTATGGTGTTTATTCAGTGATGCTTAGCAACAAGCCACCGATACATTGGCTTAGCCTAATAAGTGTTCTGTCTGTTTCGGCGTTGTTTGCGTCACTGCCGTTCACCTTTTTTGAGTCGCTTACTGGGCACCTTATTTTACCTGATCAAACCGGCTCTCTAGTGGTCCTTTACGCGGCCTTATGTGCGTCACTTTTAGCGCAAGTTTTTTGGATCAGAGGCATCGAGTTGATTGGCTCCAATGCATCGAGTTTGTTTATCAACCTGGTGCCTGTTCTGGGCACCTTGCTGGCGATTGTTTTGCTTGATGAAACTCCGCATTGGTATCATGTGCTAGGCTTGGCGTTAATAGTAAGCGGCATAGTCTTGGCGCAGAAAGTCGTCACCAAAGCGGCGATGTAATTATCGTTTTTTTCGATCACGCTCAAAACCTTTGCCTATTTATTAATAAGCTTGGTCATTGTCGATTATTTTTGATCAGCGTACTTTAGAGTCTACGCCTTAAGCTCTGTTACTTTATAGGCTAAGTGCAAATTATTAGTCCAGATAAAACCAAATTCAGTGAGTCCCATTATGAGAATTTTAACCGACGAACACACCATGTTCCGCCAGTCCTATCGCAAATTTATCGAACAAGAGATAAAGCCCAATATGGAGCAATGGCGTAAGGCTGGTATTGTTGACCGCTCGGCGTTTAAGAAAGCCGGTGATCAAGGTTTCTTAATGATTTGGCCGGACGAAAAATATGGTGGCTTAGGTGATGATGATTTTCGCTACGAGCAAATTATCATTGAGGAAACCTGTCGTGCGGGCTGCGCCGATTGGTATAACAGTTTGCATAGCCGCTTAGTCGGCCCGTATTTTAAGTCTTTTGGTAGCGAAGAGCAGCGTCAGCGTTTCTTACCTAAGTGTGTTTCAGGCGAGACAATTCTAGCGATTGCCATGACTGAACCCGATTTCGGCAGTGATCTATCGAGCATGCGCACCAGTGTTCGAGACGAAGGCGATCACGTTGTTTTAAATGGTTCGAAAACGTATATATCCAATGGCATTAACGCCGATGTAATCATCGTCGCGGCGCGTCAAGAAGGTGTTGACCATTCTCACGCACTAACCATGGTCGTAGTTGAGCGTGGCATGGAAGGCTTTGAACGAGGTCGCAATCTAGACAAGATGGGCTTAAAAGGTCAAGACACCGCCGAGTTGTTTTTCAACAATGTAAAGGTTCCAAAAGAGAACATCCTTGGTGAACCTGGTAAGGGGTTCTACCAACTAATGCATGGCCTAGCTGAAGAGCGTTTACTCGGAGCAGTTGGATATATTGCCGAAGCGAGAAGATCATTTGATATCACTCGTGAATTCGTAATGAATCGTAAGATGTTCGGTAAAAAGCTCTCGGACATGCAAAATACTCAATTTAAAATGGCTGAAATGGACACTGAAATTGACATGGCTCAAAAGTATGTCGATTACTGCGTAAACCTAATGAACAACGGTAAGTTGACCGCAATCGAGGGTGCAAAAGCCAAATTACAAACCAGCGAAA
Organism: Gammaproteobacteria bacterium; assembly: GCA_034110505.1. Taxonomy (GTDB): domain Bacteria; phylum Pseudomonadota; class Gammaproteobacteria; order Arenicellales; family Arenicellaceae; genus Arenicella. Next base: position 2,082 of record JAWUZB010000017.1, on the reverse strand, counting down.
TTCAATGCCGTATGGTGGATCTTGGTGTGCAGTTACATGGTGGCGCTGGTTACATGGATGAATACGAGATTTGCCGTATGTATACGGATGCCCGTGTTAGCCGGATCTATGCTGGCTCATCTGAAATCATGAAGCTGATTATTGGTCGAGATATTTTCTCTGACAATTATAAAAGTATGCTTGATGAGAACTAATTAATCACGCTTAGTCTGTATTTGCATTTTTCAATTTCTCGGCGAATAATGGTGCCATAAGGAGGGTTGCTATTAGGCGGCTCGGTACCGAGTTAACAGAGGTAGAAAAATGCACGTAGAACAATTAACTAGCCAAGTATCTGTTTCAGGTCAAATCACCGTTGCCGATGTAAAAGGCTTTGTTGACCAAGGGGTTGAGTTGCTAGTGTGTAACCGCCCCGATGGCGAAGACGAAGGCCAAACCGAGTACCAATTAATCGAAGCCGAGGCCAAGCGATTAGGCTTACCGTTTAAATTATTAGCCTTCTCGTCGTATCAAATTCAGCCACAAAGTCGTGATGAATTTATTTGTTTGATTGAGAGCCGCAAGCGCATTCATTGCTATTGCCGTTCAGGTGCTAGGTCTAAAAGGCTGTGGCGCGAAGCCAACTTTATTGTTGGTGGTGAAGCAGAATACGAGGCTAAGTGTGACAAGGCTAACGCTTAGCAAGCTTTCAAGTGCGGTTACTGTTCGGCTAAATTGATTCTCTTGTTGAGCCTACGTTTACCGAGATTGCTGGCGTAAATGGCTGTTGGCGAATGACCTTAGCAAGGCATTAATTAGCATCGTGAGGCACTCTCATAAGCTAAAATTCCAGCGGCTAAATCTTCTAAAGCGGTGCCCGTAGATTTAAACACAGTTACTTCTTGATCATTTTTACGACCAGCATGCTGCTGCCGAGCTAGCGTATACAAATCAGCCACAACATGGTCTTCTATAATTATCCCATCAGCGATTGCTTGAGCATAATCGCCGCCCTCAGTGAGCGCACCTTCGCGAGTATCGGCGTATAAAATTGCTTTCATTATAAGATCATAATCTGACTCTCTCATGCTAGTGGTGAACGCGCCAACCAAGTCAATATGGGTGCCCGACTTAACATTCTTACCTAGAACTAATGGCGATTCCGACAGCGTTGCGCTACTAATAACGTCGGCTTCTGAACACGCTGTGGCAAGATCTTTTACGGCTTCAATATGGGTGCTAGTGAGTTTGAGGGAATCAGCCAATAGCGCGCCTTTTTGATAGTCTCTAGCCCAAATGCTAACCTTGTTTATTGGTCTAACATCGCAATGAGCTTCGATTAAATGAGGCGCTAATCCCCCAGCACCAATCATCAGTAGATGTTTCGAATCGGTTCTCGATAGATAACTAGACGCCAAAGCTGATGCCGCCGCAGTGCGACGATTGGTAAGCTCTTGGCCATCGATAATGGCCAGCATTTCACCATTTACGGCCGAGTAGAGTTGATAGCTAGCAACCACTGAGGGTTTGCCACGTTTATGATTTTCGGGTATCACCATGACGTTCTTGATACCAAGATATTTGCCTTTTTGCCAAGCAGGCATTATCAACAGGCTAGCATCTGCCTCGTTATCTATTTGAACCGTATGATGGTGGCGAAGCGGCGCTTCGCAGCCTTGTATGAAGGCTTGCCGTAAAGCCTCAACTAAGGCTCTTCGAGGAAGAGCCTTAGCTGTTTGCTGGGCGTCTAGTATTAGCATTGACAGTGAACAACGCTTAAAAGTATTTCTGTTCGATTCCGGCAATCAAAATGATGGCAATCATTAATGGTGCAAGATAACGAATCATCAGTAGTAAAAATTTACCTAAGCGGCGGTCACTGTCGCTTAGTTCAGCGTCGATGATACTCTGATCTAGACGCCATCCTACGAACAACACAACTAGCAACGCTGAGAAGGGTAATAAAATTGGTGCTGTTAGGCCGCCGTCTAAGAAATCTAAGAACGGCATACTGTAAAGACTGCCGAAGCCGACAATGATCATTAAAATACCAATTGAAATAGCCGCTTTCGCTTTACTTATCTTTAGTTGCTCCGAGGCATG
>JAWUZB010000016.1:0-10467 GCA_034110505.1 Gammaproteobacteria bacterium | reverse complement strand
CAAAGACATACTGAGCGTTATTATTTAAAATAACCGCGTCCCGAGGTATCGCTACAACCTTTTTTGCCTGTGCACTTGGTAGGCTCAAACGCAAAGCCGAACCGACCAGTAAGCCTGAGTCGACAAGCCCAACGCGCAATTCCATTGTGCGACTAACGGCATCGCCCACAGGGACCAGTGCCCTCATCGGTGCTTTGAAAGATTTACCCATACCCGCGATGCCTAACAGGCTACCTGGCTCTATTGGTTGAACCAAAGCCGCTGGCACTCGAGCACTAACTTCCAAATTAATAGTGTCGACTAAACGGACAACCGAGCTGCCAATCTGAGCGTATTCTCCGAGCTGTATCGACTGGCTAACAACTCTACCTGAAAAGGGTGCCCTAATAGATGTTCGGTTCAGATCAAGCTCGGCAGATTTCAAGGCTATTTGTGCGCTCTGCATTTCAGCCTTAGCTGTTTCTGCATTCGAACGAAGCTCGGCAATACCGATTGCCGACATCCCCAGTTTACTATCTTCACTATTCACTCGCGCGAAATAGCCTTTATGATATTGGTAGAGACTGCTCAGCCGCGCCACTGTAGTCTTCCTTTGTGCTACTGACTGTTTGGCGTTTTCAGGGTCAATCTGGGCCAATAAATCACCTTGATTAACAATATCGCCGACTAAGGCAACTGATAAAACTTTTCCCGCCGCTTCCGAGGCAATTACCGCATCACGCGTGCTTATAACGGTGCCAGGCAACACCGTATGTGGCGTCATTGTCATTTCAATAGCATCAGCAATTACCACCGGCGCTGGCGGCGGTCCAGAAACAGCACTCGGTGTGTCTACACTGCCACCGCTAACACTAATGTAATAGATGGCTATCGCCGCAAAAATAGATAGCGTAACGCCAATTCCGAACTTCCTGAATCTGCCATTCTGGGCCTCGTCTAAAGCGTCGAGCTCTGAGTGATCAGTTTGCAAATCGTTCGTTTCAGTCATTTGTTCATTCATGTTAATGCCTTCCCTCGAGTGCACTGCTTATTGGCGTGAAACTAGAGAAACGAATTCTCTCTAATCGCAATAAACAGGGTAATAAAATTAGTGTGAATAATGTCGATATCGCCATGCCGCCGACAATAACGGTAGCAAGCCCCTTGTATATCGCACTGCCAGCCCCGGGGGCGATCACCAAAGGAAGCATGCCCATTAAAGAGGTAAGCGTAGACATCAAAATCGGTCGCAGGCGTGTCTGCAAGGCCTGTCGAACAGCATCCGTTTTAGACACCCCTCCTCGCTCAGCTTGACGAGTCTCAGCGACCAGGAGGATGGCGTTATTGACCACCAAACCCAGCAAAATGATAAAGCCAATCATTCCCAAGAGATCTAGCGGGGTCGGCGTTATTAAGTCAAGCAGGCGAACCGCAAGCACCCCTCCTACCGCGGCCATTGGTAATGAAATCATTACCAGAGCAGCGTCAGTTGGAGACTTAAACAGAGCGGCCATAACCAAAAATAGTAAAACAATAGCTAATAAAAAATTGCCCTTCAAATTACCAATTGCTCGGCTTAGAGAGTCTGCATCACCGCCATACGAAATTGAAATATCACTCGGCGTGATTGAGCGAATCTGATCTTCCAGCCCGGTCAATAGCGACATTGTCTGGCCCAGTGCAACGCCTGGTGGCGCCGAAATATTCAGCGAAATAGTTCTAGCATTATCTAACCTGAAAATTTGGTTTGGTCCAACCCCGCGCTCAATGCGGGCCAAATCACCAAACGGGATGACCGCTCCCGATGGCGTTACCACCGGTATAGAATACAGTTGTTCGGGAGTCTCCCAATCTTTAGCTCTGAGTAAAATATCTAGTCGGGAGTCTTTGTGAAAAAACTCGCCTAACCATAAACCATCACCTAACGCGCGCAGGGTTCTCGATAACGACTCTCGAGTCAAACCGACTTCAGCTAAGCGTCTATCGTCGGGAATTAAACGCAGCTCGGGCGTAACAATTTGTGGGTCAGGATTCAAATTTACACGACCACCAGGCATTTTCTCGCGCACAAGGTCGGCAACATCAAGTGCTGACTCACTAAGAGCAGCGTAGTCCGATGACTGAAGGTCGATACTAATGCTCGCCCCTCCACCAAAACGACCAAACAACGAGCCTTGCTGTGCGAACGCTCTTGTGTCTGGGAAACCGGAAAGTATTTCTTTATTGGTGATCGCGACCATTTCGTCAACGCGAGATTGGTCTTTAACACGAATGCCGACATTACCGCCCCAGGGGCCAGTAAATAGATAGTAGTTCTTTAATGCGGGCTCCTTCTCGCCTCGCATATAAGGCCCCAATCGTTCAACCACCACCTCAGCAAATTCGGTTCTAATCACTTCGGTGCTTGCGCCGCTTGGAAAAGAAATAAACGCATCAACAGCATCACGTTTGACGGGCGGCAAGTAGTTTAGTTGCGGCCAGAGCAACCACCCTAGGAGTAACGGAATAACAGTCAAACCAGCAATCCAAGAATGCCTTTTCTTGGATGAATTCGTAAGCTTCATTAGGGTGTCTACGAGGCGATCTAATAGCTTAGTATTTGTTTCTTTCTTAGGCGATGGGTGCTTTAAGAAGTAGGCTGCAGCGGCCGGCAATATAAGCACCGCGACAAGAAAACTAAAGGCCACGGCAATGGCGATGGTCAACGCAAGGTCGGCAAACAACTGCCCTTCAACGTCTTCGAAAAACACAATAGGTACAAAAATCACAATGGTCGTTAAGGTTGATGCCAATAGAGCTCCGCCGACACTCTTCACCGAGTTAATTGCAGCTTTACTTGCCTCGATACCTTTATCGATTTGTTGAACATAGTGTTCCATCATAACGATCGCCGCATCTAAGACCATGCCGGTTGCAAACGCTAAGCCGGCTAAAGAAATGACATTGATGCTTCTGCCAAATAAATTAAGCACGATGAAAGTAGCGAATAGACTTATCGGTATCGCCGCCGCTATCAGCAAGGTCGCTTTCAATCGGCGGACAAACCACCACAGAGAGCCGACTGCTAAAAGCACGCCAATACCCATATTTTCACTTAAAAGGTCAATCGCTCGTCGAATAAAAACCGACGGGTCAAAGCTTTTTTCTAATGTTATTCCGTACTGACCGGGAAGCGTTTGATTCAATTTATTCATACGCTCAAGAACTTGATCAATAGCCGCGAGGGTATTTCCTCCTGGCTGGCGGATTACACGCATACCGATAGCTCGTTCTCCATTTTGATAGGTGACGCCTTCTGCATCATCCTCAGTAACGTTAATAGTCGCCACATCTCCGAGTTTTACGGGAGCTCCGTCACGCCACGCTAGAATGGTCTCAGCGAGTTGATCTGCTGCGTACCTACCCTCGAATCGCAAGGTGAAGTCTCGCCGCCCTACTTCAACCTTTCCGCCACTGACATCATTCGAACGATTAATATTTTGTGCAATCGTCTCGATTGAAATCCCTAGCTGCGCGGTAATAAAAGGGTCGAATTCAATGCTTACTACACGTTCGCCGGAGTTGCGATTAACATTCACACCGCCAACGCCTTCAATATTTTCGAATTCCGGCGCTACGTTTTTCTCGACAAAATCAGTTAACTCATTAAGTGGGATAATCGAATTCTTTGCATGTTGTATGAAAATAAAGATCAACGATTCAGCCGAACCACCGCCGCCATTACGATGAATTTGCGGGCGATCCGCGTCCGCAGGTAAACCACGCACTCGTTGTATTCGGCTAGAAACTTCGGTAAAAGTACGATCCATGTCAGTACCAAGAGCGAATTCCATATTAACCCATGCGTTTGCATTGTTAGAGTAAGACTGCAACTTGGTCATACCTTCGATACCACGTAACTCACGCTCAATCGGTTCAACGATTTCGCTTTCGATCTCTCTAGGGCTGGCGGCTCTCCACGAGACCTGTACAGCCATCACCGGGCGGGCGATGCTTGGCAATAATTGAATCGGTAGCTTCTGAATTGACACCAAGCCTATTAAGATCAACAAGAAAATCATTGCTGTCGTTATCGCTGGGTTTCTGATGAAGAACCGTGTCGCTTTCAAAATAATTTCCTTTGCTGTAGCTGGCTGATCGTTAGTTATCAACAGGCCGTAAATGAACTTGCCTAATGATGTTAAGATGCAAAACGCACAGCAATGGTTGCAAAGAATTTAAGAAATGGCAGTATTTTAACCAAAAACACTAATTATGATTAACCGCCCTAGGCTCTATATCAAACAGTCACTTATCTGTAGATCGGTCGTAAAACAGAATCAAGCTTAGCGATTGGATTTATTTCTAAGCAGCATAATGTAGCCGCTAAATATCACTAATAGCGCATACCCGAATAGAAAAATAAGCAGGTAGGCCTTACACATTAAGCACCCATTAGCGAATCGAGAGAGCCTCGATCTCGCCGCCCAAAAACACTCGCAACACTCCTTTTGCGGTGAATTTTAGAGCCAGCATTTTATCCCAATTTGTGTATCTCACACCTTCATATGCATATTTAGCGGGATAGCCGTGAGGCGCCTGAACCTTATAGTCATCCCAGTCTCGACCAATCTTCTCAAAGCTAGCTAAGCTACCGTCAGATCGAAAAAAGCCAGGTTATATAGGGCATCGAGACTCACAAATCGACCGTCGACGCTGGCCTCTATCAAAATATGACAGCCCCACTGGGTGCCACATTTCATTTGCGCCAAGTGTATTTCAAACCCGGCTCGCTGCAGCAATCGGCCGAGAACATGAGAGTGGCTGCCGCAATCGCCCCGTGCATCAATCAATTGAACATCTGACGATCAATTTAGTTGTCGCGACAGATTTGAACATCCTGTAAATAGGTGCTATTCGGCCGAGGCGGCTATCGAGTCTTTCTCAGCCAGGTCAGTGAAATAGTTGTAGATAAACTGGCGTGCCACATAAGCACTGCGTACATACCATTTCTCTTTATTTATGATTAGCGAAGCATAGGCAACTTTGCGACCATTCTTCTCTGCATAACCAACAAACCAATCGTGACGACCTTTAGGTGAATACCCAGTCAAAGATCCTGTTTTGCCACCGATCTCCATATCTTGGTAGACCTTATAACGATTCAACCCTTGAAAAGACTTTCTGGCCGAACCAATTCGTGTTGTTTCAGTCATTAAACTGCGTAGTGCCTTAGCCGATTGTTGGCTAATTACTTGCTCGGGCACTGCGATCCCCTTGGCTTTGTATATCTCATTTCCCGCTGTATCTGTAATAGACTGAACCATATAAGGAGTGACCATTTTACCTTCGTTGGCAACAATTGCGGCCATTTGTGCGGCATGAATAGGGCTCAGCGTTATATCTTTAGTGTAACCGGAAGCGGCTTCAGCAATTTGCCATTCATTTGCCAGATCGAGGCCAACTCGACTCATCGGCAAATTAAAGTCAGTATCCATCGACTCACCAAAACCAAAACGAGTGGCATAGCGGCTTAAATTTTCGGCACCTAATTGATATATACCGATTCGACCAAAGACACTATTAATCGACTTAGCAAACGACTCTTTCAACGTTGGATTACGCGTCCATTTAGTGGTTTTATGCCGTAGCACTTGGCTTTTGTATAACGTCGTTGACTTCCCATTGAACGGTAGTACGGTGGCTGGCGACATTTTACCTAGATCAAGCCCAGCGGCCGCGGTTACCATTTTAAATACAGAGGCCGCAGGATAATCAGAGCGCATTACCAAATTCTCCCATTGCTCATCAGATTTAATAAAGCTGGTGAGGTTGAGAATCGCGCCAGTCTCGACATCTAGAGCAACAAAACATGCATAGTCTGGCTGATACTTCAGATACACGTCGGCCATATCATTATGAACCGCTTCATCAAATGTGTACTCTATCAAGCCTTGAGTCTCAGCCCCCTCAAGATCCTTAAACGCTAAGGTATTAGGGAAGCGGTTTTGCTTTGCATGTGAGGTAATTACATCAGCGACAGCTTGCTTTGATAGCTGACCTTGACGTTGCGACGGCTGTTGTTCAATCGCGGTTGCGGGTGACGTAAGCAATAGCGTTACGATAGCAACAAATACCAAGGGCACTGATGCTAAACTTTTTAGGCTAACATCGAATAAAATTCTCATCGGTAACTTTTTCCTTAACTAGTAGGTAAAAATTGCCCGAGTTCGGACAAAGCCTGTTGGTATACACCACGTTTGAATTCAACAATGTTGTCTATCGCATGGTGGGTATCAACCCAGCGCCAACTATCAAATTCTGGCTCCTCAGGGCCAGCCTTTAAATCGACAACTGAATCATCTTCAGTTAATTCCAACAAAAACCAAACTTGTTTTTGACCTTTGAAATTGACTCGCTTTCGACCCAAGCCTTGTGCACGTCGACGCTGGTTACGTAATAAGCGTTGCGGCAAATCATAATGTAGCCACTTTTTAGTATGAGCTACTAGCCGAACCTGTTTTCTAATTAAACCTGGTTCTTCGTGCAGCTCTCTATACATAGCATCAACCAAAGACTCATTGCGGCTAACCCCTCCTTGTGGAAACTGCCAGCCATCTTTATTAATGCGTCGCGCCCAAAACACCTGCCCCGCTTGGTTGCAGATGATGATGCCAACATTCGGTCTGTAACCGTCATTAGCAAATATGGGTTCGAAATTTTGCATACTAAACTTGAGTGCCTTTGTTTTTGGTTTATTGTATGCGAAAAAGCCCTTAGCGAGCGAAATCCTTTAGTTTTAAAATATCCTAGCCCTTTTAGGACTAATCTGCATGATGCTTTGCCTTGAAAAGTTAAAATTTACCGCAATGCCTAAACTCTGTTACATAAAGCCATTATAATCAAACTGCCAAGCTTTGTGCATTAACTAATTAACAATGGAGTTCACCGTGGCATTAGCGCTATTTGACCTCGACAACACACTATTAAAGGGCGACAGCGACCACAGCTGGGGAATGTACCTCGCTGAGATTGGCGCCGTAGACGCTGAACTGCAAAAGTCCAAACAGGACTTCTTCTATCAACAATACCTTGCCGGTGAGCTGGATATCTACCAGTTCTGTGAGTTTCAATTCTCGGTTCTAACACAACACCCTCTAGAGCAACTACAGTCATGGCGAGCTGATTTCTTAGAACAAGTGATTGAGCCTATGATCATTAACGGCAAGGCCCATCTACTCGAAAAGCATCGCCAAGCGGGTGACGATATTTTAATTATCACAGCAACCAATGATTTTATTACCACACCTATTGCCGAACGGCTTGGAGTGCCTACATTGCTGGCTACCAAGGCTGAGTTTATTGAAGGTGTCTTCACTGGTAAGGTCGCCGGCACGCCATGTTATCAAAGCGGAAAAGTAACGCGACTAAACGCGTGGCTTAATGAACATGGAAAGAAGTTTGAGAATAGTTATTTTTACAGTGATTCAATTAATGATTTGCCTTTGCTCGAATTAGTCGATACGCCCATTGCGGTGACGCCAGACGATAAACTTCGCGCTCACGCCAATCGATTAAACTGGCTGATTATTGACTAAGCTCAAGCTTAAAATTTTACCATTCGATTCTTAATGTGAGACCAAAAATGACAATCAAAATCGGCAACCTAATTCCTGACCTTATCGTTGCAACAACTGAAGATGAGTCAATGCAGCTTAGAAAGCTAAAAGGTAAAAATTTAGTTCTATATTTTTATCCGAAAGACAATACTCCTGGCTGTACCACCGAAGGCCAAAATTTTCGAGATGCTTACAAGACTTTTCAAGCCGCCAATACAGAAATTTTGGGCGTTTCACGTGAAAGTATTCGCACTCATCAGAACTTCATTAACAAGCAAGAATTCCCTTTCGATCTTATTTCAGACCCAGAGGAAATTTTATGTAAGGCGATGGATGTAATGAAAGAAAAAAACATGTACGGCAAAACCTACATTGGTATCGAACGGAGTACCTTTGTGTTCGACACTAGCGGCAAGTTAGTTCACGAGGTGCGAAAGGTAAAGGTTAAAGGCCACGTCGATGAAATTCTCGAGCTTGTTAAAGGATTGTAGCCTTTTTCAAGAAACCTCAATCCCAAAGAACGACATATAAAAAAAGCCGCGTGTAGCGGCTTTTTTAAGGCAACGTTACGAACCGCTAAAAGCCCTTTAACTTTAACGCTAGGTCGGTAGCGCTTGATGCATTAGTGAGTGCAACCTCGTCAGAGATAACCTCCTCTTTGACCAGCTGCTCAAGATGTTGATCAAAGTGCAACATGCCTTCTACTTTATCACCACCCTTGATCAAGTCTTTAATTTCTTTAATCCGTTGTGGCTCTTGAATAAGCTCACGAGCAAAGGGGGTTACGGTGAGTACTTCGCAGGCGACCGTGCGACCACCACCTTCTTTTTTAGGCAATAAACGTTGAGTAACAATAGCGCGAAGGTTATGCGCTAATTTCGAGCGAATTGTAGATTGCTCTTCACCACTAAAGCTCGACACCATGCGAGTAATTGCATCGGCCGAGTTGGGCGCATGTAAGGTGCTAAACACTAGGTGGCCAGTCTCGGCTGCCGTTAGAGCAATTTCGATGCTCTCTGGATCGCGCATCTCACCCATTAGAATCACATCTGGATCTTCTCGCAGCGCGGCCTTCATGGCTAATCTAAAATCGGGTACGTCAGTACCGATTTGACGTTGAGAGATGACACAACGCTCTTCAGTGAAGATATACTCAACTGGGTCTTCGATAGTTAAGATATGCTGGTACCGATCCTTATTAATCTCATTGATTAAAGACGCCATAGAGGTAGATTTGCCCGAACCGGTAGCGCCGGAAAAAATAACTAAACCCTGGCGCATCTTAGAAATAATTCTTACTTGCTGAGGCAGCCCTAGCTCATCAGGGCTGGGAATATGTTTTTCAATTACCCTCATCACTACCGCTAATTGACCCATTTGGCGGAACAGATTAACCCGCACACGATTGGCCGAATTATCACTTAGAGATAGATCGACTTGATTGTCTTGTTGGAACTTATTCAAGTAATACTTAGACATAAGCGGAAAGATTAAACGTTCAATCATTTCGTCGCTCATTTGTGGCGACCCTTTAACTTGGCGAATACGGCCATCTAGGCGCATCATGATTTGATGACCTGAACGAATATGAATGTCCGACGCTTTAAATTGACAGGCCGAGCCAACAATACTGGTTAAGAATTCCAGCGCCTCTTTAACTTGTGGGGTATCGGCAAGCTGCTGAATAATGCTGGGTTTAGACTTAGCCATATTTTATTTTATTGGGTTAGGTAATTTTGTAGGCGAATATGAACTTATATATTACCCTCAAAGTCGACTTAAAAGTTTCATTTTAGGTTCTAATTGTTAGCGTAAAGCAAAGCGTTAAAACGCTCTTGTGCCGAACCATTATCTAAGCAAGTCTGCACTTTTTCAACTGCCTCGGACAACGTCAAATTGACTTCATGGTCGATTATAATTTGCGCAGTTGCCAGACAAAGACTATCACGTGCAATCGATTTCGCCCCATTTAAGACACTCAAACCTGTTTCTAAGCACTGCTCAACGGCAAGCTTTGATGGATCGGTGGCCATTGCAGCAGCCGGAGAATTAAATATAGGCTGCGACTCAACTAGTTGTTTTTCGGCATCGATGTCATTCGGCAATTCACCATCGAAGAAAAATCTTCGTAAGGGTTTATTCAGTGCTGGCGCTAGTCCACCTTCAACGCCTTTCAACAATAATACGCTTTTATACCCAGCCTGCTTGGCGACGGTCGCGTAAATAGCCGGATACGCTTTATGCACATACCCGAGTACCAAGTGAGTATTCCCTGCAGCCTTAATCGGCACCAACAAACGCTCTAGGGTGGTTAACGCAGTTCGCTTTACAATCCGATCTCGCAAATCTTGCAAGGCAAATAACGGTCGCGCATAGCAGCTCTGATCAACATAACCCCAGCCGACATCGACGAGCTTATCAGCGACGCTTTGAACCTCTAGTTTAGTGGCAATACCAGCGGCTTTATAGACCTTGTGTGCGGTTACTCCATGCTTCGGACCCACTGTTTCGACTCCGTGAATTACCGCATTATGACCGCATGCCGCTAACACCGCAGGCAAAAACGGAGTGATGCTGTTATGTCGCAGATATCCGTCGAACGGGTCAGCCAGCACAAGCAAATTGTCTACCTCAGCGGTCGCTGATTGAACTGAGCCAATCAGCGCATCAAATAAACCTAGAAACTCATCAAGCGACTCACGCTTCATTCTTAACGCAATAAGAAAAACGGCTGTCTGGACCTGATCGATATGACCATTAAGTATCCCCTGCATTACCTGTGCAGCCTGTTCACGTGAGATATCTCTACCTCGATCGGGCCCTACCGCTATATTTTGAATTGCCTCGCGCATAACGACTTGGCTAGCGACTGCCAGTTTGGATTCATGTA
>JAWUZB010000015.1:0-9298 GCA_034110505.1 Gammaproteobacteria bacterium | reverse complement strand
CGAGGTCTAATCTATGAGAATCGGCTACTAGGTCTTTACAAACCTCGTCGTCGGTAAGATACTCACACCGGTCGGTGGAATGCAAAGCATGATACCAAATGCTTTCGCTTGATAGCGTCACCCTTAGCGTAGTCGAAGGACCTGATCAAAAGCGTGAGATCCTTCGGCTACGCTCAGGATGACAAGTATTCAATGTCAGCAAAGGGCAAAGTAGAGCCGGTCACCCGCTCTTAGTGTAGGGTAATTTACTAATTCCCTGTCTACCGATATAGCAATCAAAAAGTATGAAAAATCTTACATAGCATCAAATCCATTAAATTCAACGGCTTACCTGCATGTAAGTCTTACAAGGGTTGCATAATCAATGAAATGAACCGTACATCTATTTGTTTCTAAGCTGTTTGGCACTAACAGAATTAGGTTGTAGGCATAGGCCTCAGCGCAAGCCGTGCTCGGAAAATAGGCGAGGTCATTTTGCTTTATTGATTACGGACTAAAGCAAACTTGCAAGCCAAGCAAAAAACAAAATAAACATCCAAAGAGACAACGCTAGTATAGATATTACAGCAAGTAGAATCATCGCCACCCACGGGCGGCTTGAGCGTTTTACGTCGACCGGGTTATCTAGAAATCCCCTTAAGAGGTTAACATTTCGATAGTTAGAGCGATTAACCACGTCAAACACATCACCAAAAATCGGTATCGCGCCAACCACTGTATCGACCAGTAAGTTACCGAGCATTTTAAAAATAACCGATTTTGGCGCGCCATTGCGTACGCCCTCAGCAATCACATAAGTCGAAAGCAGTGCTGTAACACCATCGCCAACTACAGGCACTAAACCAATTAAACCGTCTAATCCAAGACGCCCCCCCCAGGCAGGGGCACTACACTGTCTAACGCCCAAGCAAGATTATCCAAGCGCTTTATGGCTTTTTGTTTTTCTTGATCGGTAGCAACTATCACTATTTTTCTAGGCATTTAAAATCTTGATTGAGTCGATGGAAATAGCGCGGCCGCCAAGCACATCAATTTATTAATCCAGAATTGATCAGTGTTGATCTATCATTGACTCTTTCGTATCACATCATTGCCTATTTCGCAGCCCGCAATTTTTAGCATCTTATCAGTCAAAGTTGAATTGAATCAGCGATTTAGGGCTGCAACAGTCAAAGAAAACTTGCTAATGGATTCGAATTTCACCGATGTTGAGCCGAATCAGATGAAGGGCACAGCGAGACTAAGCGAACATAAGCGGCCGTTGCATAGTAGAATTAGTGTGCCATGATTGAGCTCTAACCAGATAGCTTGTCAGTCGCATATCGAGGGCACTAATCTGCATGGATAAACAATCACAAAATAGGCGAGGGTAATTGTATGGATGAAGAGCAAAAAGAATTTATGGCTGTGGCGCTATTTTGGAAGTCGAAGAAAGGATATAAAGACGAATGGCTATATATGATCTGGTCTAAACGATTTCGCTTAGACCGCTACCCAGGTGATGACATCATTTTTGCTCTGAAAAGAGCAAACCCCAGCCAAGATAAGAGTCAAATAGACTCATTTAAAAAATGGCTTAAAAAGAAAAGAAAACCGGCGCGAAATTAATACTAAAGTAGCCATTAGCTTTTGCGATGGAGATATTTTTTTGCTCGGTAGGGAGAATATTGGATTTGGGTTTTTGCGACCTGCTAGCGTTTATCTGATAATTTACGGATCACAAAAAGACATTCCAACATGACAAAATTAATGGCAACAAAATCAGTGCTTGGCCACTCAGAAAATCCACTCGTCGTGTTGCTCCTGAACTGGAGTCTGAAAATGCTGATGCTAGTAGTATGGTGTAGCACACTGCTATTCGGCCTGTTCATTCTAGCGTTTTATGTATCCTCCTATTTCGTCGAACCGCATAAATGGAATGAAAGTCTGGCCGGCCTGCATGTCGCCGGTGGCACTTTGGCGAATTCGAGCATCGGCCTGCACTTCTTAGCCGGTGGCATCATCCTTATATTGGGTTGCCTGCAGTTATTACCTTCGATACGCCGACACGTTCCTCGCCTACATCGTATTAGCGGCCGAGTTTACGTGCTGGCCTGTCTAACAACCTCTATCGGCGGGCTCATTTTCATTGCCGCTCGAGGCACCATTGGCGGCGCCATGATGGATCTTGGTTTTGGCCTCTATGGCGCACTTATGTTTATTTGTGCGATTCAAACAGTTCGTTATGCTAGAGCAAACGAGTTTGCTCGCCACCGTGCATGGGCGCTTAGACTATTCGCGCTGGCGGTAGGCTCATGGCTGTATCGAATGGAGTATGGACTGTGGTTTATGGCGACTGATGCGATCGGCCATGAAGATGATTTCAGCGGCTGGTTTGATCAGGTGATGGCGTTTTTCTTTTTTGTGCCTAACTTGATAGTGGTCGAACTAATCCTGCGCGCGCAGCGTTTTAAAAAATCAGCATGGGTTCAATGTTGCTTGGTCGGATTGTTTTTTACCGCAGTAGCATTGGTATTAATTGGCACTTGGGCTTTCTGGAACTTATTCTGGTCTGAGCCCATACTAGAATTTCTACAGCTTGTCTAATTATTCCCAAACTACTGACAGACAGTGCTAGTGAGCCAATATGAACATCAGTAGAAGTAAACGGTATGCCCTGCTCTAAGCGTATCTAATCGGCGACAATACGGTGGCTATACATTTCTTCATAATAGGGTCGACTCTGATCTACCACCCGTTGCTGCTGTTTGTTTAGGTCCACCGGCTTAGCTTGATAGGGCGCAAATTCAGTTGATTTTTCTACATTATGATACCAGTGAGGAGCCCAGGCACCATCACTTTGACGTGGCCCCGCTGGCCAACTAAGCATATTCTCATCGAATACTACGCCTAAAGCAGCGCACAATTTTAATAACACCTTGCGCGGATTGATGAGCACGTCTTTAGCATCAATAACGGGTGGCTTATGGCCGTTTATGGCGACGACTTTATCGTACAACTCTTTCTGTTTTGCAAATCCTATATCATCTGCGGTTACCGATTCTCGCTTAACACCATATGAGGCAACAACTTGCTCAGGACTACGAATTAAAAAGGCATGCCTCAATGATGAGAACCAATCTTGGTCAAGTTCAGCAACCATATGTTGGGTCATATGTTTTTGATATTGAATAGTCTGTCCCGCAGCTAAATCATTCTCTAACTGACTTTTTATCACTTCTGCCCAATCAGACGATTGACTGGCGAGTACCTCGCGTTGCATTGGGTGAACTATTCCGGTGGCGGTAAGGTACGCCGCGTAAAATGGCTCATCAACGACGGCGGTGTCTGCTCTGCTATCCCAACAGCGCATCATCGCGGTTGAGATATTACGAGGCCCTGACCACATCGCTATGCGAATCGGTGGCGGCGTCTGATTAGTCACGGCGACACTCCTCATCAAGCAAGTCGATATACAGTTTTTGCAACCGTTTAACCATCGGTCCGCGATTATCACCCTCGCCTACGGATTTAGCCTCGCCTGTATCATCATCATCGCCAATTACTCGGCCATCGATACTGGTGACGGGCACTAATCCAGCAAAGGTGCCGGTTACAAATGCCTCATCAGCACTATAAACATCCATTAGAGAAAAGTTTGTTTGTGCGCTTTTAATGCCCTCTCTTTCGCAGATCGTCAGAACCGCGCCGCGGGTAACTCCGTCAATACAAAATTGCCCGGTTGAGGTAATAACTTGGTCATCCTTAACGATAAAGAAATGCGTACTATTACAAGTAGCGACAAACCCATGAGGGTCTAACATCAGGGCTTCTGAAGCGCCGGCCTTAGTCGCCTGAATACACGCCAATATGCAGTTAATCTTAGAATGACTATTGAGTTTAGGGTCTTGTACATCTGGAAAACCTCGACGCACATGCACCGTAAACAAATCAATACCCTTGGTCACCGTCTCTGGCAATGCTTCTTTGTATTCCGGAACAATAACAATAGTCGGCGGCGTCACCGTTACTCTAGGGTCTTGGTAGGGTGTTGATTTGGTGCCGCGACTGACCATCATCCTCAGGTGCACACCGTCTTGCATGTTGTTGGCGAGAAGCGTCTCATTTAATCGCTCAAGCAATTGCTGCTTAGTGATTCCCGGATGAAAATCCAAGGCTTTAGCGCCTGCGTACAAGCGATCTAAATGCTTCTTTAAGAACGGGATCTTGCCATGGTGAACTCGTAAACCTTCCCAAACCCCGTCGCCTAACATAAATGCTGAGTCAAATACCGAGACCTTGGCCTCGTCGCGAGGAAATAACTCACCATTGATGT
Organism: Gammaproteobacteria bacterium; assembly: GCA_034110505.1. Taxonomy (GTDB): domain Bacteria; phylum Pseudomonadota; class Gammaproteobacteria; order Arenicellales; family Arenicellaceae; genus Arenicella. The sequence continues at coordinate 4,983 of JAWUZB010000015.1, read as the reverse complement.
TGATTAATATCGATTGGTTACGGTCGTCGCCTTGGTAGGCATGAGTGGAGTGTCCCATGATTATTTATAAACCCTTAGATTATCTAAGTAGTTACGTTAACACTTAGCAAATTAAAGTTAAAATGTTTCCGCCTAGTGATTATCAATCTTCAATCAGCCAGTTGTTTATCAACCAAACGATATTAATCTTCTCGCTAACGGAGTAAGGTCTTGCCTAATATCGAACCGCCTGACAATAAAATCGGTTAGCGATAGGTCAGATTTTTCGCTAGTCATAATGCTTAAACGTAAGGCTAATAGCGACCGCAACACGCGTAGCGGTTTTAATCAAATCTCGCATAGGAGACGTCCTCAATGAAAACCTTATACGGTCTAGTTTTTGTCTCGGCAATGGTGTCGGTTTATTGCCAATTGACTCATCTTGGCTCACTCTTTTTGATATTTAAACCACTCACTACGATATTTATTATTACCGCACTGGCTGTTTATGGAAACCGACGCATGCCTCGCTACTACGCGACTCTATTAGTCGCGTTAGTCGCCTGCTTGTTGGGCGATATATTTTTACTTAAGGATGACTATTTTGTGCATGGCTTAGTGGCATTCTTAATCGGGCATTTATTATTTTGTTATGCCTTCGTATCACTTGGTGGAATTAAATTTTATCTAACGCCCCTAATTGTTCTGCTTACCGTCTCTGTTTCTTTTTATCTTTACTTACTGCCAGCGTTAGGTTCTTTTGCTGTTCCAGTGGCCATTTACAATATAGTTATTGTGCTGATGGCTTGGCAAGGCGTGACTCTATTTATACGCAATAGGAATTTGCTCACCGGGTGCATTGCTATCGCCGCGCTTATGTTTATGCTTTCGGACTCAATTATTGCTATCGATAAATTCGTAATGCCGTTTGCTTGGTCGAGTACGATTATTTTGCCACTTTACTGGCTATCAATTTCGATGTTGTCGTATTCAGGCATTGCAATTAAGCAAAACTCTATAAAGTCGTCGTGACAAAAACTCAGCGGCTAAAGTGAACTGCAGCTAGTGCTCGCAATCTTTGAGCATAAAAATCAATTTATGCAGTCTGACCTTGAGTCGCACTCGGTTATGCTTATTTAGGATCAAAATAACTCATAAAGACGACCCCCATAAACCATAATTGGGATCAAAAACCCGATTATCTTGACCTCCATGACCCCTGCTCTCCTAAAATCAACGAACCAATGCCTACAATGCATGGCCGCACCCATTCTTTTGCCACAAAAGGCAAGACCTGCCTTGGTTCACTATACTCAAAATCAATTAGTCTGTAGACTGCGCAACCTTAATTCTCAACCCTCTCGGATTCTGTTTTGATCTCCACCGCAAACATCACCATGCAATTTGGCTCAGAGCCTTTATTTGAAAACATTTCGGCCAAATTTGATAAAGGTAATCGCTACGGCTTAATTGGCGCAAATGGTTGTGGCAAATCGACCCTGATGAAAATAATGAGCGGCGAAATAGAGCCAACCTCAGGTAATGTATCGATTACCCCCGGCGACAAACTCGGCACTTTGAGCCAAGACCAGTTCGCCTTTGAACAGTATAGTGTGATTGATGCTGTGATTATGGGCGATAAGAATCTGTGGGATATCAAGCGAGAGCGTGAGCGAATTTATGGCTTGCCTGAAATGTCTGAAGCCGACGGCATGAAAGTGGGCAATCTTGAGGCTGAGTTTGCCGATCTAGACGGCTACACGGCCGAAAGTCGCGCCGGTGATATTTTACTAGATGCCGGCATCGAAGAGTCGCTACATTTTGGTTTAATGAGTGAGGTTGCTCCCGGCCGAAAATTACGTGTGTTATTAGCTCAAGCTTTGTTCGCCAACCCAGATATATTATTACTCGATGAGCCAACAAACAACTTGGACATCGACACCATAAACTGGTTATGTATTGAGCTGAATAAACGCACATGCACCATGGTGATTATTTCGCACGACAGACACTTTTTGAATTCAGTCTGTACGCACATGGCCGACATTGACTATGGAGAGCTACGAATCTACCCCGGCAACTATGAATTCTATCTTGCTCAATCGGGCCTAATACGTGAACAGTTACTCGCTGGCAACAGCCGAAAGAGTGCTGAAATCGAAGAGTTACAGGACTTCGTTAACCGATTTGGTGCAAACGCATCGAAAGCTAAGCAAGCCAGTTCTCGCGCTAAAAAACTAGATAAAATTAAGCTTGATGACGTTAAACGATCGAGCAGAATGACGCCGAAACTTAACTTTAAACAACATAGAAAGTTACATCGTAATGCGGTGGTACTTGAGAGTCTGTCGCACGGTTTCAATGGAAAAACTTTATTCACCAGTAATGACGTTATCTTCGATGCGGGCTCACGCTGGGCAGTATTAGGCGAGAACGGTTCGGGTAAAACAACGTTTCTGCGTTGCTTGATGGAACAACTGAAACCAAACAGCGGCAGTTATAAGTGGTCAGAAAATGCGGTTATTGGATACTGCCCACAAGACAACACCAAAGACTTCGATACCGAAATGTCGTTGTTTGACTGGATGATGCAATGGCGTACCCCAAAGCATGACGACCTTAAGGTTCGTGGCCTATTAGGCAACTTATTGTTCACTGAAGATGACTTTAATAAGAAAGCTAAGGTTTGTTCAGGCGGCGAGAAAAATCGCCTACTATTTGGCAAGTTAATGATGCAAGACACCAATGTTTTGATTTTAGACGAACCTACCAATCACATGGACATGGAAGCTATTGAGGCATTGAATAACGCCTTGAAAATATACGAAGGAACCTTGATTTTTGTCAGCCATGACCGAGAATTCGTTTCAACTCTGGCCAACCGAATACTCGAGATCAAAGACAAGAACATGATCGTATACGAAGGCACCTATGACGAATATCAAACAAGCAAAGGGCGAGTATAAGTAAGGCCCATAGGGGATAGGGGAAGTCGACTCTATCCCAGCCTAACAAATAGGCATTAACCTGTTGATTGAATGCAGCCTGTGTTATTGAGGGTCGATGTAAACATCAAAACCGGCCGCTCTAAATTTTTTTTCTAGGTGCTTTAATTTCTCTAGACACTCACTACTTTTAATACGCCGTCGCTGACCACTAAGCAAGCACTGCTCAATTTTTTCCATGCTTTTATTTGTCATCACCGCTATCTGTTCTATCGCTGACCGTCGGTCAGCCGAGTCCAACAGCTTTCCGCTCGCGTAAAGTATATGTGTCATATTTTTTGTTAACTTAGCCATATATTCTAACAATACGGCTAAATCGCTTTACCGTCCAAAGTGCATTTTTTGTCTTGTTGTTACAAAAAATGTCACCCCATTAGGCAAGCAGCAGAGAGCGTTTGCTACTCTAATCGTTTAAAACAAAGGTGGTGTCGCTTTTTCAAACGTTCGCCCAACGCTGATTAATCATATGCTGATGTTAATCACTTAGCTGAGAACATCGGCAACATGGTCAACCAATGATGATTGATTGACAAAAGTTAAGTCATACATACTTGTCATTCCTTGCGCCAGCTCGTCGCTCAAGCCGAAAACGCAAAGGATAAACTGGCTTTTGCTAATACCTAATTTTTTCCGTAAGGCTAAGTATTTGTCAATATCGTGACGGAATTCGCCTGATTTACACTCTATGCAAATGGGTACCCCACTGCTTGATAATACAAATAGATCTAACTCATTAGATTTACCATCTTGGAACGTGACGTTTAGAGATCGTGTACATGCTGGGGCTATTTTTTTCTCCTGGAATAGCTTCAGAAGTTTCATCAAGGCAAACCACTCCATCCAAAAACCATTAAAAAACTTTCGAATTCGTGGCGCTGTTTGCAATGTAAGTCGTATCATCTTGTGCTTTTTCTGATAAAGATGTTTTGCCACAAATGAATAGTCATACAGCTCTTTGCAAAAACGGTTAATGCTGTGAATTTCGTTAGCTGTTTTATTCGAGACATCAAGTTTGACGTTTTTGAATCCCTTCGCTTGTATGTATTTAATCTGCTTAGTAACGTAACTAAGCACTTCAAAATCATCGCCTAACGTAAGCGCTATCTCGTCGAAAAAGCCACTAGTATCAGCCGCATCAGGATTAAAAATCGCCTCAATATGACGTTCCTCAAACCACTTAGACATCGGTTCAATGTTTTTTTCTTGTACCAAAATTTTGGTGTTATGCAGGTCAACGTCAGAAAATGAGTCATCGCCAGCATCACTTGCCTGTGCAGCATCTTCGGAAGCGCCTGAGTGATACAATTCCAACTTGTTTTTCTGCTCTTTGTATTTACTTAACAACGCAGAAACATACGCAATGGTGTCATAAACTTGCGTAATGTTTTTGCATTCGGGGCATTTAACACGCATACCAAGATAGTTTCCCCCAACTTCTCGAATGTGGTCACATCTATTACAACGCAAGATCGCCATGCTCCCTCCTCCTTACCAGATCTAAAATAATAGTTACTTACTGTTCATTCAAGCCGTTGAGTGATTCCAGTTTCATTTATTCATACTTACGTTTGCTCATACTTACGTTTACTCATAGTCACGCTTAACATTTTTATCGATATATGAATTTAACCCACAGCCTTTCACCGCCAATTTCTTCATATGTTCTACATGATATTGTCCGGCTGAAGCATAACTATATAAGTAAGACGCAGCATCATTATTAAACCAAACTTCGATAGACGACGCACTGATCTCATAGGACGAAACGCCTGAATCATCGTTTAGGTCAGCGTAACTCTTCATACCTACCTCCATGGTGAAATTATTTTAGTTAAAATATCACTGCTGTCCCGTTAACTTTCACAACAACGAGAATTGGTTTGGGTTGTAACTTTGGTGGTTCATTGGATCACCTCGGACCAAGGCCATTAGGTCTCGTTTCTCAAACAGGTTGGGCTGCAATACCCGTAATATTTGTTGGCCGCTTTTCTTCGACTTG
>JAWUZB010000014.1:0-19331 GCA_034110505.1 Gammaproteobacteria bacterium | reverse complement strand
GGTCTCGTTAATTGGAACATTTATTGCGATTTATGCGTTTGGTTTTTCGGTTAACCTGCTGACTATACTGGCCTTGGTGTTAGCCATCGGTTTAGTGGTCGATGACGCCATTGTGGTGTTAGAGAATATCGTCCGGCGGATACAAGAAAAGGGTGAGACACCATTAGTCGCGGCATACAAGGGTGCGCGCCAAGTAGGTTTTGCAGTGATTGCGACCACCTTAGTATTAATTGCGGTGTTCGTGCCGATGACCTTTTTGGAAGGCGACTTAGGGTTGTTGTTCACCGAATTCGCTTTGACTATCGCGGCTGCAATTGCATTTTCGTCACTGATTGCGCTGACCTTGTCGACCATGTTGGCATCTAAAATACTGACCCCAAGTACTCAACCGAATACCAAATTAGTGGACGCGGTGAATACCCTATTTCGCAGGCTTCGCAAGCGTTACCAAGCGATATTAGTAAGCTCAATACGCTCACCATTAAAAATGTTTATCGGCTATTTTATGGTGGTTGCGCTGGCGGTATTTTCCTACAATTTTATCGACCAAGAGTTTAGTCCCAAAGAAGATCGCGGTGCTTTCTTTTTGCTGGTCAATGGACCGGAGGGCGCAAGTTTCAAATATATAGAAGAATATATGACTGAAATTGAATTTCGCTTAATGCCGTTGGTCGAAAATGGTGAGGTCAATCGTTTGTTGGTACGTGCCCCTCGTGCTTTCGGTTCTATTGAGAGTTTTAATAGCGGCATTGCCATCGTTATTTTAAATGACTGGTCGGAGCGGCGTTCAGCCTGGGACATTATGGATGATGTACGAAGTCGAATATCAGATTTACCTGGTGTGCGTGCTTTCCCGATCATGCGCAGTGGTTTCGGTGGTGGCACACAAAAGCCGGTGCAATTTGTGTTGGGTGGTTCGACCTATGAGGAGCTGGCGGAGTGGAGCCAAATTATCATCGACAAAATCAACCAAGATAACCCTGGGTTTAATGGTTTAGACAGTGATTATAAACAGACTCGCCCGCAAATAGATTTTGTCGTCGATTATGATCGTGCCGCTGATTTAGGCGTCACTATTGCTGAAATTGGCCGTACTCTCGAGGCGATGATGGGTGGCCGACGAGTGACTACTTTCCAACAAAGCGGCGAAGAGTATGACGTTATAATCGAAGGCGAGCGCTTACAACAAAGCTCCTTTAATGATATAAAAAATATTCAGGTTCGCTCACAGCGCACTGGTGAGTTGATTCCAATTTCTAACTTCTTGGTGATTAAAGAGTACGCTGCCGCAGAGCGCTTGTCGCGCTTCAACCGTATACGTTCGATTACACTCGATGCTAACCTAGAGGAGGGCTATAGTCTCGGCGAGGCTCTAAGCCACTTACAAGGCTTAGTAGACGAGCATTTACCAGAAACAGCGGTGGTTGACTATAAAGGTGAGAGCCGTGCTTTTGTAGGTTCTGGCGGATCCATAGCGTTCGTATTTGCACTTGGTTTGCTGGTCGTCTTTTTAGTCTTGGCCGCCCAGTTTGAGAGTTTTGTTCACCCGTTAATAATCATTACTACGGTACCGCTTACGGTCGGTGGCGGCTTACTTGGATTATGGTTAACTGGGCAGTCGCTGAATATATATTCGCAAATTGGCTTAATTATGCTGATCGGCTTCGCGGCCAAAAATGGTATTTTAATCGTTGAGTTTGCCAATCAATTACGAGATCAGGGGATGCGTTTTAACCGCGCTATCATCTCGGCGTCAGTGATTCGCTTCCGACCAATTTTAATGACCGGCCTAACTACTCTCGCCGGGACTTTGCCATTGATGCTCGCCAGCGGTGCGGGTGCCGAGACTCGATATGTGGTCGGTACCGTAATTCTATTCGGTGTATTGGCCTCGACCATTCTAACGGTATTAGTGGTGCCCGTGGTATACAGCTTACTGGCGCGAAAAACCAGTTCGCCAGAGCAAGTGGCTAGAAATCTTGAAAGCCAACTGAAAGAGAGCTCGTAAAGCTGCTTCTGGAGTTCTACTTGGCTCAGTTGCCATGCAGTCGAAAAATATCGCAACAGCGCCTAGTAGTTTCTAGACGCTGTTGCTAACTAAATTACTACGCCAGTAATGCGCGTAACATCCAGGCTGTTTTTTCATGAACTCGCATTCTGTCTGAAATCAGTGAAGCTGAAGACTCGTCGTCGGCCTTCTGCGCAACCGCTAATGCTGCTCGGCATGTCTTAACCACCTGTTCATGCCCTTTCGTCAGTAATCTGACCATCTCATCGGCACTAGGAACACCATCGACTTCTTTGATTGAACTTAATTCCGAAAATGCTTTATAGGTTGCTGGAGCGGCTACGTCTAAGCTGCGAATGCGCTCAGCAATATCGTCTACTGCAATAGAAAGTTCGGTGTAGTGTCCTTCAAACATTAAATGTAGCTGGTTGAACATCGGCCCAGTTACGTTCCAGTGAAAGTTATGGGTTTGTAGGTAAAGCGTGTAGGAGTCGGCTAGCAAGTGTTTCAAATGCAATGCAATGGTAAGCCTGTCTTGTTCGTCAATGCCAATATCGATATTGCTCATGGTTCGGTCTCCGTGTTTGCGTATTTACGCGATTAACTATACGAGCAATAGTAAATCAGCACCATTGATCAGTATATTTGTACTATTTAATGATGACGTTCTAAAAAATTTATCTATGAGCATCAGCTTGTTCATGGCAACTGATGCCTTAAGGCTTAATCTTGCGATTCTGAAAGAGGGTCGCCGATAGGCGCCGCTTGGCCGTCGGCAACCAGTGTTCTGACGTCGCTGCCAGTAAGTGTTTTTAAGAAACTGACAAGTTGACTCTGCTGCTGTTGGCTTAATTTTAATGGTCGTATCAGCGGGCTTAATAGCTCATGTTTGACACCACCATTATTATAGAATGCGACTACATCAGCCAGGCTTTCAAAACTGCCATCGTGCATATAGGGGGCGGTTAACTCTATATTCCTCAGCGAGGGTGTTTTGAATTTCCAGCGATCGTCGGGGTCGCTGGTCACCTCGTATCGCCCGAGGTCATTTTCTTTAATGCCGCCAACCGTTTGAATTACGCTTCGCTGCATTTGTGCGGTAACCCCAGGAGCCAATTGAACCGTGACGGTGTCGGCCGGTATAGACATTGAGTTAGAATAACCAAGGCCCGTATTGTGGATAGCTTGATCGGTAAACAATGCGTCACTGCTATTGATCGTGTGGCATGTTGAGCATGAAGCCTTGCCAATGAATAGCGCATAGCCGGCTTTTTCTTGTTGACTTAACGCACCCTCGTTATTGCCGTAGAGCCATTGATCAAAGCGTGAGTTAGCGGCGATTAAGCTTCGCTCATACTGTGCAATGGCTTCACCAATATTGAGCATATCAGGTGTTGTATCAAACGCTTTGTTGAACATTGATAGATATTCTGGGTCGGCTTTAATAACCTCAATTACCGCGCCGATAGAGGCGTTGTTCATTTCATTAGCGGCTAATAACGGCGACCACACCTGTTGTGCTAATTGATTTTCCCGAGCATCCCAAAATAGGCTTCTGGCAAAAGCAATATTGAGAATTGTCGGCGCATTGCGCTTTACGGCACGGCCTTCAAAACCGACTGGCCGCGCTAATTCATTGCTAGTGAAACCTTGCTCAGGGATATGACACATGGCACATGACATGGTCTTGTTATGAGATAAACGTCGATCAAAAAATAGCTTACGACCAAGTTCAATTTTGCCTTGATCTACCTCTTCAAGACTCGCCTTTGCTAGCGCTGGGAGTCCAAGTTGAGGTGTTCGGGCTATTTTATCCAGTCTAGCGGCTTGGCCGCGCCGCATATCCAGACTTAGTGAGTTGGTTTTGTATGAGGCTTGTTGGTAGGAGGTTTTATCGTCACCCGGGGCTAAGCGGATATGGATTAAAGAGGGTTCTTGCTGTTCCGCATAGCCAGTGATGCTGACCGTCATTAGACAAAGAAATACTCGCCAAAAGGTCATTTAATTGTTGCTTACGCCCGCATCGCTGATGGCATCTTCGAGCAGTAGTGTTTTTACGTCGTTAATCAAAATGTCAGGGTGTAAGAACGACATACTGTAAATGTTGCGGATCTGTTTTTTACGGTCAATAAGATAGACGCGCAAAATATGCGAAAACTTATTACGCCCCTCACCCTCGTTATTAACATCAGCAACGACTGATTGCTGATATGACTCGAGGATTGGTTTAATTGCCTGATCGGACTGGCTGGTTAAAAAGTGCCAATCAATATCTTGCTCACCGACTAGCGACTGGCTGAAGTCCTTCATAACCTCAGGAGTATCGAATTGCGGATCGAAACTAAGGGTAAGTATTCTAAGCTTGTCTTTTAAGCCTTGTTGCTTAGCAATCTCATTGCCCGTTGTGTAGAGCACCATGGTTGATAATGGGCAGCCGTTGACATCGTCACAGGTTCTGTAAATGAAACTTAGCAGCGTTACCTTGTCATCCATAAGCTCAGCAAGGCGTTGCGGCTTACCTTCTGTATCCAATACTTCACCGTCAGCGGCAGCGCCAATTACCGGTAAAGAGTAGCTGCCGGGCAAGGGGGCATCAAACGCAAGCTTGCCCCAGCCAGGGGCAAGGTATACGCCCTGGCGGTCGACTTTAAGGTCTGTTGCCAAGGCGGTGAGACTAACACCAGATAAAGCGCTACAGAATAACGTGGTAACTAAAATCTTAAGCATATTTGGTCTGCGTTATTGAGAGGCCAGTGTCCCGTCTGTGCTTGAAGTTTCTACTCTAGTGGTAGTTTTTGGTCGCTGCAATCCATACAGGCCATAGGCACCAAATCTCATTTGGTGAGCACTGCCTAGTTTCTCGGCTTTAAAGTCGATTTCGAACTCAAGATTTAGGTCTTTGCCATCCCAGGTATAGGACTTAAAGAACTGCTCATCATCAACGCCTTTTTTATCCCAGTTTTTCAATAGAGACGAGGTAAAGTAAGCGCGTTTACCATCCCAGCTCTGTGAGATCATATTCAGCTGTGAACCGATAACTTTCTCATACACCTGTTTTGGTGAAAATGGATCTGAGATGTCAAAATAACGAGTCTTCCCATCCATAAAGGTCTGTACCCAAAGTCCTTTGTCATCAGAGGTAATCGAAATGTCGACCGGTAGTGGTATTTTTGATGGGTCACCAATATCCGCGACTTCCTTTGAATGCCACTCGCCCTTATCGTCTTCATAGATCAGCCAAATTTTAGACGTCAGCGCGGTCGTGGTGAAGCAATAGTTATGATCAGGCTGCCATGCACAGCGTATTTCAAGTGGTGCGCCTGGTACGTCGAGTATTTTTTCTGGTTTGCGAGAATGCAGATTCCATTTCACCATAGTGTTGCCAAAACGCTTCATAGCGTCGCCGTCTTGCAGCATAGTGCCAAAGTCCATCATGTAGTTCGACCAGCCGGTGAAGGATGAAGTGAACATCGCATTACGGCGGGGCAATACTCTGACATCGTAGCCATAACCGTCAGCATAATCGCCTGACTTTACCGCTCCGCGCAGGTCTTGATCTGTAGGGTTCCAATGGGTGGCGATATATTCGCCCTTGTTAGAAAACTCTACTAATGCTGTACGGCCACCATGGTCTGCATTGTTAGAGAGGGCGGTAATCATCATTCTCCCCGAAAGCGCATAGAAAGTATGCGGGCCAACGACACCGCCGCTTTTGGCGACGAAATTATTAATGGTTTTATGTAACCGGGGTTTGGCCGGATCGGTATGTACGTCAAAGATAAAGATCTTATTGCTGTCTAGGCCGCCAGCCCAAAGATATTTTCTATCATCAGTAAAACCTGAATGATGAGCTTCGTTGCGACCACCAACTGAGACCGAATTAACCACCTTTCCATACTGCGTTGAGATCGGGTTGACGTCGATAGTGACCATCTTATCTTGTTCGTCACCTAAGCCTTCTCGACCCAAGGTCCAGACATAAACGAAATCTTCTTGGCCTACAATTTTTGCCATGTAAGGCGACATGCAGGTTTCATCGGCGTTCGATGTCGAACTTATGCCGAGACTGAAAACGGCGAGAAAAGAGACTACTATATTGAGTTTGATGCGATTCATTAAATCCTCCTAAAACAACTATTTCTTATAACCTGTTTATTATTTACAGGCTGCGCTCTTAAAAAAAAATAGTCAAGGCTCAGTACTAGGATTCGATCACTTGCTAGTGAGGCACTATAGGTAGTTAATATAAATGCACTCAGGCTATAACCGATGACTTTAATCGAGGGTTTTAGCTCTCGATGTTTCAGCCATCGTCAGCGCATATGCAGCCAACTGTTGACGAATTTTTTGCTCGCTGATAGATAGCATTCTAATCGCCAATAACGCCGCATTGGCGGAATTATTGATTGCCACCGTGGCGACCGGAATACCCTTGGGCATTTGCACAATCGATAGTAGCGAATCCATCCCATCTAATTTCTGATTAACGCCCGCCACTGGTACGCCGATTACCGGTAAGGTGGTACATGACGCAACCATACCGGGTAAGTGCGCGGCACCACCAGCGCCTGCGATGATAACGCTATAACCATTGGCATCAGCGGTTTTAGCGAATGCCACCATGTCATCGGGAGTTCGATGAGCTGAGACTACTTTAGCTTGATAGTCGATATTGAACTCAGTCAATATTTCGGCTGCGGCTTTCATTATTGGCCAATCTGAATCTGACCCCATTATTATCGCTACTTTCATTTTATTTGTTAGATTTCGAGGGTTTTAATTAAGTGTTCTGCTCGTTCTTTCTGCTCAGCTCCCCATAAGTTCACGTGCCCCATTTTTCGCTTAATTCGAGACTGTCGTTTTTTATAAAAGGTGAACGATAGGTTTTTATCGATTGTCTGATTTAATACTAAATCTTCTTCAAACGGGCCATTGCGGGTGCCAAGTAGATTAACCATTAGCATTGATGGATGTTTTACCGTCGGCTTTATTAGCGGTAGATCAGCCACTGCTCGCATATGGTTTTCAAACTGTGAGCAGTCGGTTAAATCCAACGTTATGTGTCCCGAATTATGTGGTCTTGGCGCAGACTCATTTAAGATCAGTTGATCCTTATCATCAAGAAAAAACTCGAATGCGAAAAGCCCGCGAGTCTCTAAGGTTTGCATGATTTTCCGCACCTGATCTTGTGCATCTCTCTCTACTTCAGCGCTAACACCTGAAGGGTAATTTACAAAACGACATGTACCGTCCTCTTGATGAGTTTCAAACAGGGGATAGAAAATAATTTCGCTAGAGTTGGCAACGGCAATTAAGGAGAGCTCCTTTTTAAAATTAATCGAGTGTTCAAATAACACGGTGCCACTGCCTTTTATTTTCTCAAATACATCGGTGGCCGCTTTTTTATTATCAACACGATAAGTGCCTATGCCGTCATAGCCGCCCTTTGCCAGCTTCAAATAACCTGGTTCATCAATCAAGTCATCGGTGCTTTTTGCTTCGAAGAATTTAGCTATGTTGATGCCTAGCCCTTCGAAGAAAAGATTCTCTGAGAGTTTGTCTTCAATTAATTGGTAACGCGCAGGGTTAGGTGCGACTTCGGTATTGCTGTAAGCCGACGCATCGATCAGCATCTTGCTGTCTATGAATTCGTTTTCCAAGGTGACAATATCGACCTCGTTAAAAAACTTTATCAAATCTTCTATGTGGCTACTGCTGCCAATAATTAATTTGTCGGCAACCTGGCTTGCTGGGCCATCAGGGTGCTCGGCAAACACCACTGTTTTACCACCCATAGCTTGATAAGCTTGAGTCATCATCATCGCTAGCTGACCATCGCCTAAGATTCCGATCATCGGTAAGGGGTTGGCTTTGGAGTTTGGTGTTGACATATTTAGGTTCATTAATTACTGATTTAGTCGCTGAATTTATTAGGTCTAAGCACTTCGACGTCGCTGGTGAACGTCACCATTGCGTAGTTGTCATAGTATTTCTTTTGTAGGTGGTTGGCTATTTGCTTGGCAAGATCAGGGCCACAGATAACTTCTATTCTGATATTTGCGCTTGCTTCCCACGAGCCGCTACGCAAACCTCGGCTACCTTTTCCTCTAGCATTGGTGATAGTGTAACCGAGTGCGCCTAGTTGTTCTATATCATTGATTAAGCGAGATTCCAGGGCCGCTTCAGTAACAATGGTTAGCAATTTGGTATTATTATTATTCATAGCGACTTATTGACCTATATTTTGTAACACAAGGAAGCTTTGTCCATTGCTGGCAAACCAGTGGTAAAGGGGTATTCCAAATAGAATATTAAATGGAAAGGTGATGCCTAGGGATGCCGTTAGCGACAGCGTTGGATTTGCTTCTGGCACTGAGATGCGCATCGCCGCTGGAACCGCAATGTAGGATGCGCTGGCGAATAGGGTGGCTAAGATTGCCGTGCCACCGATAGACAGGCCTAAGGCTAGACCGGTGGCGGTGCCAAGCACGGCAAAAACAAGCGGCGTAATGATGCCAAATATTACTAGAAACACACCGTAGCGTTTTAAACTGCCTAATTGAGTTGCGGTTATTAGTCCCATTTCCAGCAGAAATAGAGCCAGTATGCCTTTGAATAAATCGAAGAATAATGGCGATATAGACTCAACCCCCGATGGCCCGCTTAGCCAGCCAATAAAGAGCCCACCTAATAGAAACATAACGCCTTTGCCGAGCAAAACTTCATGCCCTACAGTCGCCCACTGTGTCTCTTTCGACATTCCCCTAGCTAATATGATGCCGACTAAAATAGCCGGTATTTCTAATAACACAACAAATAGCGCCATGTGCTCTTCGAACTCGATGCCTCGGGTGTTCATATACGCCACGGCGACGGCAAACGTGCCGACACTGACAGAGCCATAATGAGCGGCTATTGAGGCCGAGTCGGCGCGATTGAACTTGCCAATATGTTTAAGTACCGGAAAGGCGAAAAGAGGTAATAGAAAACCCATGCCGACTATTACCACCATTTGCGGTAGCAATGTGCTGAACGGTTGATTGGCCAGCTCGATGCCGCCTTTCAGGCCTATGGTAAGCAACAAAAGCATTGATACAAAGTCGTATATTTGACTGGGAAGACGCAGCTCCGATTTCATCGCTCCCGCGAATAAACCGAAAAGAAAGAACCAAATTACAGGGTCGATAGAGTTCATTAGGCGTGCTGATTAGACATTCGTATTGTTAGTAAGAGAAAAGCCCAGATGCTTCCGGGCTTTTCTACGAGCGTTCATTATACCTAAAGTATCTAATTTAAGCAGTGACACCTTGATCGGCTTGTTGTTCTAAATATGCAGGTAGGCCCCTAGGTAAATCTAAGGCGATGGCTAGATTATTAAGAAACGTACGTTCGGCTTGGTTGTCTACTTCTATTGCTAAATAGCCAGCGAGATACACTTCGGCTTTATGTTCGTCTTGGATTACCGCATTGGCGATCTCCTGGATCGGTATATCACGCGCCATCAAATCAAATACTGCGCCTTTATCGCTGGCGCTTAATTGAGCGCCTTCAATCGCGTCGAACAAGCGTTTATGCTCAACGGTATCGATATTGCCATCGGCTTTTGATGCCGCAACCATGGTCTTAATCAAGGTCATGGTTAGTACGCTTTGAGCGGCTTCGCTAGAGAGATTATTAACCACTGGCTGGGCTTGTGTCGCCAATTGAATATCTTGATCGGTGACCGCTTGTGTTTGCCCTATCGCCTTATTTTGCTGCCAATTGCCGTAAGCCTTATAGGCCAGTCCGCCTAAAACAGCGGTGCCGCCGAGAGTAGCTACTTTTTTTGCCATCTTGCGCGTCGATTTGCTGCCGAGTAATAAAGCCATAACGCCACCCGCTGCGGCGCCTCCCATTAAACCGCCTGGTATAAGCGATGATAGCCCACTGGCTGGTGAAGCCGACTGTTGCTTGTTCTGTGGGGTAGCGCTCTGCTCGGCTTGCCCGACGTTTTGCGAGAGGCGATTTAAAATATTTTGTAGGTTCATTTTTGTATGCCTGTGTTGAGTGAGTTTGAAGAATCTGAGACATGGATTTCAATTATTCAGCGATTTCAGTGTCTTCAGTAATGTCAGTCTGCGGTGATGGTTTAGCCGGCTTGGACGCGCGACGCTTACCGAGCTTACGAACGGTTGTTCTCGAAGCGCGGCCCAGTGCTTGGCGAATGCTTAGATAGGCGTCCGAGCTACGTTTACTAACAACGATAGGTTCATGGTTAGCTAATTTGACCTCCACACAACATTGCTTGTCTTGACCGCCTTTAGGTCCGTTGACGTCTTTTAAACGCACAACTAAGCTCTCCACCTGATCAGCGCACACGCGCATGGACTTCTTTGCGTGCTCTTTTATAAATGAATCTAAGGCGCTGGTGATAGCGAAGTCGTTCGAATGAATTACTATTTGCATTTTATTACCTCCGAGTTTCGATGAGTTAATAATACGCAAAATAAGAAAATATAAAATTCGAACATAATTTAATAAATGTTCGAAAAATACTTATAATTTAGGGCCTTGAAATGAACCGATTCTGAGTCAGCTTAAGACTGATGTCTTTTATGTTTTAGTCGAACTAATTTGATGGTTTTCATACATATTCAACACATAGTGATCGGTAAGCTGCTCTTATTGAATTTAACCAACGAGGTAATTACTGTGGAAATTATGATTTTAGTGACGCTCGCCCTTCTAGGATTAGTCGCTTACATTGAAATGACTAGATAGCTGTAAACCAGCCAACCCGAGTCAGTCTTATAGATTGACTCTTAACCCTTCGTCGCTGAATTCTGTGCTTTAGCGGCGAGGGCTCTCTTGGTTAAAAAGTAAGCGTTCTGCGGTTCGTAATACCGTATCTACAGCGGGGTGTTTTATTTTGCGTTCCGGCGAAATTCCATAGTAGCGATCCGAGACAGCGTCTATTCTACCAATAATGGCTACCTCGAATTGAGCTAGAACATCTCGCTCCACCGCCGTTGCCACACAAAAAACACCTCGCCCAGTCTGGCCGAAAAACTTTAGCAGTGCGCTATCATCAAATTCAGCCACTATTTTGGGTGCGATCTTCGACTGAACAAACCACGAAAGTAAATTTTTATGTTGCGCTGAATTACGTCCAGGCATGAGGAATGGCGCCTTATGTAGTGATTGAGGGAAGTCTGATTGATACTTTGCGCAGTCTTTTTTAGTGGCAAAAAATGTAACTCCAGATTGACCAAGGTAATGATTGATTGCTCTGACACTGACGCCAATCGGCAGGGCTTGGTCAGAAATTATCAAATCAAGCTTATTCATCGATAGATCCGCAAGAAGGCTTGATAAATCGCCTTCATGGCACTCTAGAATAAATCGACTTTCGATATCAAAACAATCATTAAGCATCTCAAAAACCATCACTTTTGGAATGGCGTCGACAATTCCCACATTGAAATTAGCAACTTGACCGACGTCATGAGACGCTAACGTTCTTGACAGTTCATTGCCTAAGTTAAAAATGTCTTCTGCATAGCGTAAGGCTGCCTGACCTAAGCTATTTGGTTCCAATCGCTTACCGTGTCGTTCAAACAAAGGTGCACCAATATACTCTTCAAAGGTGGCTAGTTGTCCACTCACGGTCTGTGGTGTGACATGCAAAGAGTCTGCGGCCCGAGTAACGCTACCCTCTTTAGCAACTGCATAGAAGTACTGAAGATGATTGAAATTAAGTTGTTTCATATTGACGATCTTATATGTTCGATAAAATCTGATTATAATCTAATATAATTCGAATATAAGTAAAATTTCATTAATCGTATAGTCAACCTCCAAGTTTTATCAGGTTGACATGAATTTAAACAAAATAGTACATCACCAGTCTTTTGGTGGTGGCTTATTGGTTGCCGCCGCTGTCGTCGCGATGTTATTAGCAAATTCACCCGCTAGTGGTTTCTACGTTGGCTTTTTAGATGTGCCAGTTGAAGTTGTTTTTGGCTCGTTTGAAATAGCCAAGCCTTTGTTGTTGTGGGCCAATGACGGCTTAATGGCCTTGTTTTTCTTGTTGATTGGCTTGGAAATAAAACGAGAGGTTTTAGACGGTAACCTTTTCTCTAGAAAGCAAATCATACTACCGGCAATCGGCGTCGTTGCCGGTATTTTTTTTCCGGCCCTGATCTATGTTTACTTCACCATTAATGACCCGATTGGAATACGCGGCTGGGCGATACCGTCGGCAACTGATATAGCGTTCGCTATTGGTGTCTTCACCTTATTTGGTACACGCTTGCCATTATCGCTAAAGCTTTTATTGTTAAGCGCGGCGATTTTTGATGATATTGGCGCGATTGTGATTATCGCCTTGTTCTACTCGGCTGAGCTTTCGACCGCATCGTTAATGATTGGCATCGCTGGCTTGGTGATTTTATTTCTACTCAACCGTTTTAAGGTCAATACATTGTCGCCTTATGTGGTTGTGGGGATGATTGTTTGGGTCGTCGTTCTGAAATCTGGGGTGCATGCAACTCTTGCTGGTTTTGCGATCGCATGGTTTATTCCATTAAAGCTAGAAAACGCCAATGGTAACGCAATGTTGCCCGGGCTTGAGCACGCCTTACACCCCTGGATTGCGTTCTTTGTGTTGCCCTCATTTGCCTTCGCTAATGCGGGTATTGACCTTGGCCTATTCGTTGGTAAGAAAATCGGCATATTTGGTATGTGTTGGTTAGCCATAAAATTGAAAGTGGCGGAGCTTCCCGAAGGTGCGTCTTGGCCCGCAGTTCTACGGTGTCTGCTTGCTTTGCGGTATAGGCTTCACAATGAGCTTGTTTATCGGAACGCTTGCATTCGAAGACCAAGAACTGGCTTATCAAACAACCGTTAAATTTGCAGTGATGATTGGTTCAATAGCCTCTGCATTGTTAGCAGTGGTGGTATTGAACCTATCGAAAAATAAGTCTCCAATCGCTATTAGATAGATCAACGCACCTTAACTTTACCTTAAATAGGACTCTATGAAATTCACTATTGTTTTAATCTCATTAACGATTTTTTCGCTGCTTAGTTCCGGCGCGGCCCAGAGCAAAAGCGAAGAGCTTGTCACTCCCAGATTTGTTGCTATGGATGAAATCATGGTGTTTGGCGATAAACTTTTGTGCCTTGATGATGAGGAAACGATGGCTGATTGCTTGTCTTTTATCAAAGGTTTTTTGCAAGGTGCGCTACTAACCGATACGGCGATCATTAAATCGATTACTAAGTCTGAACCGGTCCTTGCCGAACGCACATTTGCCATTGGTGCGGATAAAACCGCCTCATCAGTTACCGCCTTGGCTGGATTTTGTTTGCCCGAAGGCAAGTCAGTCTTGGCTATTGCTGACGAAACCTTAGAGCAGGTGAGCGGTTCTGAGCGAAATTCAGCCCAGCTTGCAAAGGACGTCTATAACTCTCTAAAGAAGGCCTACCCTTGTCAATAATGACGGTCAGCGTCACTGAGTGTGAGTGGTTGCTGGATGGAAGAGATGCTAGAGTGTATTTCTGAAATTTGGTTTAATTGTCTATTTGAATGTTAATAAATAGGTAATTAAACTTTTAATATGCTAAATAAAAAGGTTATTTCCCGAATAAGTGCAAATACAAGGAATAATGATAGGCCGTGTTGAGCTAGAATTTTATTTGAACATTATCAAACAGATATTTAGCTATGACAAACCTACAGCAACTACGTGACACGATTCGAAAGCTACATATTGCCAATGAACAAACGCTGCTAAGCGACTTGATAGATCAGGCTCAATTGCCCGAAGGCTTAATGGCAGATGCATCGCATGCCGGGGCTGATTTGGTTAGAGCGGTACGGGACGACGACAAGCCCGGTTTAATGGAAGTGTTTTTAGCCGAGTACGGTTTATCAACCGACGAGGGCGTAGCATTAATGTGTTTAGCTGAAGCGCTGTTGAGAGTTCCAGATAGTGAGACTATAGACGATTTGATTGAAGATAAGATTGCGCCGTCAAGTTGGGGAGAGCATTTAGGGAAATCTTCATCGTCATTAGTGAATGCCGCAACCTGGGGTTTGATGCTGACCGGTAAAGTATTGGATGAGACCTCCAGTAATGCAATTTCATCGACCTTACGAGGTGCTGTTAAACGCTTAGGCGAGCCGGTGATTCGAGTCGCCGTTAAACGCGCTATGAAAGAAATGGGAAATCAATTTGTATTAGGTGAGACTATTCAATCGGCGGCCAAACGCGGTGCTAAGCGAGTAGCTCAAGGCTACACGTATTCCTACGATATGTTGGGAGAGGCTGCGCTTACATCAGACGATGCCTTGAGTTACTTAAAAAGCTATCAAGTAGCGGTTGAAGAGTTATCGAAGGCCGCCATTCATGATGATATTCGAGATAATCCTGGCATTTCAATTAAGTTGTCAGCGTTGCATCCGCGCTATGAGACAGGCCAACGAGAGCGTGTATTAAGCGAACTAGTGCCACGCACATTAGACTTAGCGCTACAGGCCAAAGCGGCCAATATGGGCTTAAATATTGACGCTGAAGAAGCTGACCGGCTGGATTTATCATTGGATGTTATCGAGGCCGTTTTACAGCACCCTAGTCTTGACGGGTGGGACGGTTTTGGCGTTGTGGTGCAAGCCTATGGAAAGCGAGCAAGTGCGGTAATTGAATGGCTTTATGCCCTGGCTGAACATTATGATCGAAAAATCATGGTGCGTTTAGTTAAAGGAGCCTATTGGGATTTCGAAATTAAACGCGCTCAGGTTGAGGGTTTAAGTAGTTATCCGGTGTTCACTAGAAAGTCGGCTACCGATGTTTCTTACATCTGTTGTGCTAAGCAATTATTAGCCAAAACTGATCGAATCTACCCTCAATTCGCTACTCATAATGCGCACTCTGTAGCGGCTGTTCAGGCGCTCAGTTCAGAGGCCAGGTCTGACTTAGATGATGCTTATGAATTTCAATGTTTGCACGGCATGGGCGAGTCGCTTTATAGGCACATCACCACAAAAAGTGATTTGCGTTGTCGCATCTATGCGCCAGTTGGTGAGCATCGAGACCTGCTGGCCTATTTAGTTCGGCGCTTATTGGAGAACGGAGCAAATTCTTCCTTTGTCAATCAATTGATCGACGAAGATATCAGCCCAGAAGAGATTTCTGCCAACCCACTATCAACATGGCGTGAGGAGATCAGTGCAAAGCCGTCACCGATTGCTATGCCATATGATTTGTATCAACCTGAGAGGGTAAATTCGCATGGTTGGGATTTGATGGACTTTGAAGACATGAAGAAGTTCGATCGAGCGCGCCAACCGTTCAAGCAAACTAAGTGGCATGCTAGCCCGTTACTTGCGCATGCTCCGATCGGCCAAGCGGCGATCAAAGTATGTAACCCATGCAACCCTCAGGAGCAAGTTGGCAGTGTTGTCGAGGCAAGTCTTAGGGACGTTGAAGGCGCTATTAATGTGGCTAAAGTTTGGTCGTTTGTATCCGCCGCAGAGCGTGCTCGGGTGCTCCATAGGGCGGCCGATTTATATCAAAAGAATCACGGTGAATTATTTGCCGTGCTAACTCGAGAGGCCGGCAAGTCTCCCAGTGACGCGGTCGCCGAACTACGCGAAGCTATCGATTTTTTGCGCTACTACGCGTCACAAATTGATGGCCTAGATAGTCGACCAGCACGTGGGATTTTTGCCTGTATTTCGCCTTGGAACTTCCCGCTTGCGATCTTTACCGGGCAAATTGCGGCCGCTTTAGCGGCTGGCAACGGGGTTTTGGCTAAGCCGGCAGACCCGACTCCGATTGTCGCTTATTTAGCGGTTCAGCTGTTACATAAGGCTGGTGTGCCTAGGGCAGTACTGCAGCTTTTGCCAGGTAGTGGCCAGATCGTTGGCGCCGCCTTGGCTGGTAACCCTAGGCTGCAGGGTATTTGTTTTACCGGCTCAACTAATACTGCATTGACGATTAATAAAGCTCAAGCAAATAATGCCTCAGCGAGCGCACCGTTAATTGCCGAGACCGGTGGTTTAAACGCCATGATTGTTGATTCGACGGCCTTACCTGAACGCGCTGTTAGCGACATAATAGCGTCGGCCTTTCAGTCTGCGGGGCAGCGTTGTTCAGCGTTGCGTTTGTTATACCTGCAAGAAGATATTGCCGACAGATTTTTGACCATGCTTTACGGTGCGATGGATGAATTAAAGCTCGGCGATCCTTGGCAATTTGATACTGACGTTGGGCCGCTGATTAGTGATGATGCTCGTCGTGATATTCAGGCTTACATCGACAGCGCCGAGCAGCAATCGCGCTTGCTAAAGAAAGTGGCAATACCGAGTATTGGACATTTTGTTGCACCAACGGTTATAAAAGTTGATGGTATTAGTGATATGGCAAAAGAGATTTTTGGCCCAGTGCTTCATGTCGCCACCTTTAAAGCGGGTGAAATTGATCAATTAGTAGACGCCATCAATGCTAGCGGCTATGGATTAACTTTTGGTCTACATACCCGTATCGACGATCGCGTAGAAAAAATAACCAATGGTCTAAATGTTGGCAATATGTACGTCAACCGAAATCAGATTGGTGCGGTGGTTGGTTCACAGCCTTTTGGCGGTGAAAACCTTTCCGGGACTGGGCCTAAAGCGGGTGGTCCTCACTATTTAAAGCGCTTTGTCACTGGCGATCAAGATGTGCCCGAGGATGTAGTAACTGGTATTGAAGTGAGCATTGATAAACTGCAGAATGCGATCGATGCCTTAAGCGATCAACGTCAACAATTATCCAGCCGCTATCTACCCGGGCCAACAGGTGAGTCGAATAAATTATCGGTATTCTCGATCGGCCGTGTACTTTGCTTAGGGCCGACGCCTGAACTGGCAAAGGCCCAAGCCGACGCAGCTCAAAGTGTCGGTTGCCAAACTTTAATCGTTTGTCCTAATGCAGCTGGCGAGCATTCGCTGGATGGCTTTTTAGCCAGAGCGATGTTAACCGATCTTAAGAATTTTTCTGCGGTGATCTGCAATAGCGATGCGAGCGACTTGAGTCAAATTCGTAAGGCGTTAGCGGCTAGAAGCGGTGCTTTGATACCGCTACTTAGTGAAAAAAATATCGCCGAGCGCTGCGTCATTGAACGCCACCTTTGCATTGATACCACCGCCGCTGGTGGTAACGTTGCACTGCTAGCAAGTATGGGCTAATAATCTTTTCGTTTTGTTGATATGCCTCAAGATTCATCACGCTTGATATATAGTCTTTCTGTGGTTAAGAAAATTGACCATAAAAGAAACCTATAAAGGGTTCATAGATTATAATTTAGGGGTAATAAATGAATTTTGATTATGTGATTATTGGTGGTGGTTCGGCCGGCTGTGCTTTGGCCTACCGCTTGGGCGAAGACCCGTCTGTCAGCATCTGCGTATTAGAGGCGGGTGGTAGCCATAAGAATCCGTTGATCTGGATTCCGTCTATGGTGATCGGGCTTATGCCTCGCAAGATTAAGAATTGGGCCTTCGAAACAACCTCGCAACCTCAGCTGAATAATCGCAATGCTTATCAACCTCGTGGTAAAGCCTTAGGCGGATCCTCTTCTATCAATGCGATGATTTACATTCGCGGAGTCAAGCAAGACTATGATGCTTGGCAGCAGCAAGGCTGTGAAGGATGGGGCTTTGATGATGTTCTGCCCTATTTCAAAAAGTCTGAACACCGTGAGGCCGGCGCCACTGAGTTGCGTGGCCAAGGCGGGCCGCTAAATGTTGCGCCTGTTACTGACCCAAGCCCGATAAATCAATGCTTTTTAGACGCAGTAGATGAGCTAGGTTTACCTCGAACTGACGATTTCAATGGCCCAACGCAAGAAGGCGCAGGTTATTTTGAAGTGACGCAAAAAAATGGTGAAAGATGGTCGACAGCGCGTGCTTATTTAGAGCCGGCGTTAGCTCGCGGTAACGTAACCGTCTTTAGCAAAGCCCATGTGCAGAAAATTAATCTCGAGCATATTGACAGTGGTAAGCGAGCAAGCAGTGTCGAAGTTGAAATTAAGGGTAAAAAGCACACAATCAGTGCTAACAAAGAAATTATCTTATCGGCGGGTGCGTTTGGTTCGCCTCAACAATTGTTATTGTCGGGAATCGGCCCTAAAGACAAGCTTACGGTGCATGGCATTCAACAAATGCACGATTTGCCTGGCGTCGGCGAAAATCTTCAGGATCACGCTGATTATTTACTAAGTTTTAAATCAGCCTCGTTAGATACTGTTGGATTTTCGATTCTTGGTGGCTTAAAGTTCGCCTGGGAAGCTTTGCGTTACTTTACCAAGCGGCGTGGCACCCTAGCCACTAACTATGCCGAGTCGGGTGCTTTTTTAAAAGTAGAAAGCGACGCGGTATCACCTGATATTCAAATACATTTTGTTCGTGCCTTAGTCGACGACCATGGGCGTAACTTACATTGGGGCCATGGCTATAGCGCACATGTTTGTATTTTGAGGCCTAAAAGTAGAGGCTCGGTGTCACTTAATAGCGCACTTTACAAGGATGATCCTGCGATTGACATCGCATTTTTGCGAGACCAAAGAGACATGGAACTGCTCTACAAAGGTAGCCGTTTAACACAGAAGATTTTGCGAGCATCTAGCTTTGATAAAGTTCGCGGCGAGCCGATGTATGATAGTGATAACGACGATGAAGCGGCTTTTCGAGAAGACATTCGTCAGCGTTGCGATACCGTTTACCACCCAGTCGGCACCTGTAAGATGGGTGAGGGCGACATGGCCGTTGTTGATAGTCGACTACGGGTTCACGGTATTCAAGGTTTGCGGGTTGTTGATGCATCGATTATGCCGACTCTAATCAGCGGCAATACTAATGCGCCAGCGATTATGATCGCCGAGAAGGCGGCGGATATGATTAAGCAAGATAACCGCTAAATCAGCTTTTTAATCGACTAGAGCGAGGCTAAGACCACTCGAGCAAGCATTGAGTGGTGTTTTTATTTTGCTCGATGTTAGGTGAATATCGCTTTCAGAATAAAGAAGAAAATAATCGCAAATCCCGCGCCGGCTGGCAGGGTTACTATCCACGACATAAAAATATTACCCACCACTTTCAGGTTTAATGCGCCAATACCACGTGCTAAGCCGACACCTAAAACAGCCCCGACTAGAGTGTGTGTGGTTGATATGGGCAAACCCCATGTAGAGGCAAAGACGACCGTTGATGCGGCGCCAAGTTCAGCGGCGAAGCCTCGACTTGGGGTCAGTTCGGTGATCTTCTTGCCGATCGTCGCCATCACCTTAAAACCGTATG
>JAWUZB010000013.1:0-10705 GCA_034110505.1 Gammaproteobacteria bacterium | reverse complement strand
CTCAGGATGACGTGATGCTTCGCTCAGGATGACGTGATGCTGGGCTCAGGATGACGTAGGGTTGTGCTCGGGATGACATGAGATCTGGTTCATGGTGACGTAAAGTCAAGCTCAGGATGATTTTAGGACAGGGCTCAGAATGATTGTACGATCGTGTTTAGGCTTACATACGCTTACTATCAGAATCCAATAAACACTGAATCTGGGCTATGATTAGCCCAATTGTAATATTTAATGTTAATGTTTAAGAATGGAATTTAGTCAATCTCAGCCTTCAAAATCGAATATCAAAGCGCATGCGGTGATTTATGAAGTGAACTTGACTGTCGATGTTGAAGTGATCGAACAATTTGATCAATGGCTGCATCAGCACACTGAAGATATGCTGGCGATTCCGGGTTTTGTCTCGGCGTCGACCTCGGTGCCTGACGTTGAAGACGAAAAACGCAAACACCGCTGCGTGCAATATCGATTACGTGATCAAACGGCGCTAGACAACTATTTGCAGCATCATGCAGAAGAAATGCGCAACAAGAGTCTGAGAGATTTTGACGGTCATTTTACCGCCGAGCGGCGAGTATTGTCGGTTGCCGAGGCTGCGTTAGCAAAACATGGTGTTTGTGCTAATTGTGATGCGGAACTGTTGGGCCGGTTCTGTAATGTGTGCGGGCAGAGGGAAGAGCCTCGAGTACCAACACTTGGGTCATTGAGCAGCGAGTTTACTAATGAAATGTTCGGCGTTGGATCCAAACTATGGCGAAGCATTTACTTATTGATTTTTAAGCCTGGTCAGTTAACTGTGGCGTATTTATCGGGCAAGCGTCAGAAGTATATGTCGCCAATTCGGCTGTATCTTCTATTCAGTATTGTCGCCTTCGCGCTACTCGCATTCTTAAACAGCCGTGACGGCTTGGGCGTTAACGTTGAAACGGCGCCTAGTGTTGAAATAACGGACGATGTTGGCGAGCAGACGGTTGAAGGTATTTCGCCGAAAGATGGGGTGCCTTTTGAGACAGGGTTATTTTCCAGTGAAGTCGATGCGCAAATAGAACAAACAATTAAAAGTGCGATCAGTTCGATTCAACGTGATATTGCCGCGGGCAATACGGAAGCCATGAAAAGTAAATTTTCGGAACCGCTACCGACGGTGCTGTTTCTGTTTTTACCCATCGTTGCTTTACTGTTCAAAATTTTGTACATAAGAAGCGCAAAATACTATGTAGAGCACCTTATCTACGTTGTCCATAACCATTCTTTCTTGTTCGCCGCTTTGATATTTACCGGTGCGATTACTGAATTAGGTCTGCTTTGGCCACCTTTAGAAATAATCATCGGACTCAGCCTATTGTCGCTCCTATCACTTTATGGCTATCGTTATTTACGCCAGATTTTGATCGACAAATACTCTAAATCGACGTTAAAAGCGTTGCTAATATTATTCTCGGCAGTGGCGGTATTGGCGCTATTGCTGCAGTCAGTCCTAAGCGATGGTACGGGTGTTCTTTTAAATCTAATGTGGGTTATCTATGTGCCTTTTTATCTCTATAGGTCGATTCGATTGGTTTACCCGGGCTCACGATTAGCGACGATATTATCGCTGACAGTAATTGCAATAGTGTATCTATTCTTGCTGGTTGTTATGTTATTGACCTCGGCGCTGTTCGTAGGTTTTACCTACATCTAGATATCTTGCGAGTGATTGAGACTACTGATTTGTAGGCTTCTTCTACTGCGCTATTTGAAGTTCATTTGAACCTTCATGGATTAGTCTTGCCCATATCAATAACAAACTGGATATGGGATACGACCATGATATTTACCAAACCACTTTTCCTTTTGGGGCTGCTTGCGGTTCTAACGACCAACTCAATTTTTGCAAAAGAATCGTCAGCGACGAATCTAGCATTAGATCGAGCATATTTGTCTCACTGGTTTTCTTACGACTCGGCTGAACCACTTAAGCTTGTTCTGACTCCGCTGCAAGATGATGCGCTTGGAGAGCGCGCCGAAATCAACTTCGTGAGTGATGACGGTCAAGTGGTCAACGGCTTGATCGGATTTCCAATAGATAGAACCTCGGCAAACAAACTTGCCTTGGTGTTGCATCCGATGGGTATTGATCAGCAATTTTGGTGGAGTGAAAAAAGCCCGTTAGGCGCGCAGAAAATGACTGCTCGCTTAAGACAGCAGGGCTATACAGTAATTAGTCTAGATGCACGCCAGCATGGCCAGCGTGGTCGCCAAGGCTTTGGCCCGCGTGAACTTATACAGAGGGCTCATAGTGACCAACCACGGATATACATCGATACCATTATCGGCTCGGTGCGCGATTACCGCATCGTTTTAAACTGGGCTGAAAATGCATTTAGCCCAGAGCAGATACTGGTCATGGGTTATAGCATGGGGGCGCAAATGAGCCTTTTGTTGGCCAGCTTTGAGCCGAGTGTGGATACCGTCGTGGCGATGGTGCCACCGTATGTAGAATCGCCAACGTCGCCGGTTGCGCCACGCATTCATGTGCAAGGAATCACCACTGCCAAAGTGCTGTGGTTGGCAGGTACTCAAGACCCCCATTCGGCACGTAGTCAGACTGAAGAGACCTTTGAGAAAATTGCCTCGGCTGACAAAACTCTGACTTGGTTTGACTCCGGACACCGCTTACCGCCAGAGTTTTTGCATACGACACTGTCATTTTTGGATTCACTGAGCACTCTATCAAGCCGCACGGAGAGCAAATAATGAAAGCGATACTGTCGGCGCAATCAATTAAGCGCGAAGTTGACACAAAATCGGGGCTATTACGCATACTTGACGACGTTAGCTTTAGTCTTGAAGCGGGTGAATCGGTCGCCATTCAAGGCGCCTCCGGCAGCGGGAAATCTACCTTACTTGGGGTATTGGCCGGCTTGGATATTCCCCAGCAAGGTAAGGTGATAATGCAAGGTCGCGATATCACCGTACTAGATGAGGATCAACGCGCACTATTACGCGCTGATAATATCGGCTTTGTATTTCAATCGTTTTTTCTGATTGATGATTTAACCGCGCTTGAAAATGTAGCGCTACCATTAGAGCTATTCGGCCGCAAAAACGCCCTTGCAATTGCTACCGATTGGCTGACCAAATTAGGCATGGCAGATCGAATTGGGCACTTCCCACGGCAGCTGTCTGGCGGCGAACAACAACGGGTCGCCTTGGGTCGCGCTTTTGCCGTTCAGCCTGCCATTTTGTTCGCTGATGAACCTACCGCCAACCTCGATACGGCGACCGCGGAGACGGTACTGGATCAGCTTTTTTCTTTGCAACGTGAACTCAATACCAGCATGGTAATCGCCACTCATGATAATGCCTTAGCGCAGCGCTGTGATCGTGTACTGCACATGCATTCTGGGCGATTGCTTGCGGAGCTCTGAAAATGAATAAACTCACGCAAATTAGCATATTAATTAAGCGTCTTGGTCGCCGCACTATTGCGCAGAAGGCGAATCGTTTGTTAAGCCTTTGCATTGTTGTCTGTACTTGTGTGGCGGCGAGTCTCGGCTTGTTTGCCAATAGCGTTCAATCCGCACTTGATAACGACATCGCCAATTATCTTGGCGCGCCAATGGTGGTGCGAGCTGAGCAGGCGTTGCCGATTGAACTATTTGCATTAGATGGCATTGCGCCGCCGGTTATTACCGCCAGCTTTACCACCGGCGCAATCGCCAATAATGCGTATCAGAGCGTGTCGCTAAAAGGTGTTTCTGATGGCTACCCTTTGCAAGGCGAGCTTGTTGTACGGACGGTTGATGGCGACGCAAAGCTAAGCGCAAACAGCTTAGCAATTGGCTCCGTTTGGCTTGACCAACGCGTTATTGATGAGCTCAAGATTAAACTCGGCGAGCAAATTCAGATTGGCCGTGCATGGTTGACCGTTACCGGTGTGGTAGTTCACGAACCTGATCGTCTAACGCAACTACAGCACGCATTGCCTAGGGCCATGGTTAGGCTAGAGACTCTGGCTCAAACAGCCGTAACTTCTGATAATAATCGCGGCGAACACCGAGTGCTGATAAGCGGCGAAAAAAACGAAATGGTGCAACTCGAAAGCCTGTTAGCCGCCGCTATTACGTACCAATATGAAGTGCTTAAACCCGGCAAGGGTCGCCATCCATTCTCACGCATTAGCGTAAGAGCTGAGCGCATGTTAAATGTTATTTTGGTGCTAATTTTATTAATGTGGGGTGGTGCTGCAGCGACGCTGGCCGATCACTCAGTGCGTAACTATGCAATGCCCGCGACGGTATTGCGTTGCATGGGGGTGAATCGAAAGGCGGTTGCTTGGGCTCTGTGTTTGCAACTTATGTTGCTAGCGCTAGTGATGAGTCTGCTTGGCTGTTTGTTGGCTTGGTTGATACAACCGATGTTAATAAATGTAATGCAGCCGCAGATGGTTTTGCAAGTGTCCAATGTTGCTTGGCGGGATTTTCTAGGCCCGATCGGTATCGGCCTGGTGACCGTTGTTGCGTTTGTTGTTCCAAAATTACAGCAATTGAGCTCTATCTCAGTCAGCAGCGTATTGCGCGGTCAGATTGATAAACCTAAGCGCCGTTATCTGACGCCATTATGCGCTGGTCTAGTGGTATTCGCTATGTTGTGGTACAGCAGCGACAACATGCAGTTGACCATGATGTTGGTTGGCGCGGTGGTGTTTCTGATTGTTCTGTCGATAGGCTTTGGTTGGGCCCTGAGTAAGGCATCTGCTCAGGCGCATCGATTGTTTCGTGGCCCTATAAAAGTGGCGGTGCGTTCGATTGGTCGTTCTCCTGGTCGGCATATTACGCCACTTGCTAGCGTCTCAATTGCGATGATGGCGGTGTTAATGACGGTTACCCTTCGAGGTAGTTTTCTCGACGTGTTGCAGGTGCAGATGTTGGATATCGACGGAAATTATGTTTACACCGGTCTGCCTGCGCAACAGCGTGATAATTTTATGCTAGCGATAGAATCGGGTAGTGCCGAACTTAAGGGGAGTTACCCTACGGTGTCTTCAAGGCTTGTAAGCATCAACGGCGTCGCGATTGATGATGCCCTTACAAGGGAAAGCGATACGCGAGAGGAAACTCGTTCTAAGGTTCGTTTGTCGTGGGCCGAGAATTTACCGCATAACAATCGTCTGCTGCAAGGTAACTGGCCAACCCCAGGCAGCAAAGATGTGTCCGTAGAGTACGAAGTAATGAGTGATCTTGGTCTTGAGTTAGGCGATAAACTCGGCTTCCAAGTGGCTGATACTTTACTCACCTCGACCATTACAAGCCAAAGAGAATACCAAGGTGGTGGTTCGCGGATGATGTTTTGGTTTATGTTTAGCGAAGATGCATTGGCACCATTCGAGCAGCATTACATGGGTGGAATTATGCTCGATGACAACTCGCAGAATGTTCTGAGCAGCATCAGTCGCAATTTTCCGCAAGTGCGCATCGTCGATCTGGAGCGTCAGATCACCGGCATTCGCGACATCATGATTGTACTTACCAGACTGATGAATACCACGCTCATACTGTTACTCGCGGGTGCTTTAATGGTGATTACCGCGACCTCTTTTGTTAGCGCGTCAAATCGGCAGAGACAAAGCACACTGATGCGAGTTATCGGGCTGCGCCGTTGCCAATGCTACGCCATGAACATCACCGAACAATTGGTGGTAGGGCTGGTAGCCTGCCTGATTGGTATCTTAGGCGTACAACTGATCGCCGGTTTGATGTTTCAACAGCTGTTCGCATTGTCCTATCAATTGGAGTGGGGCAGCGCGGTATTAGTAACCGCGTTGATCTGCGCTACCTTTGTCGGCTTGGGTTGGCTATTTGCCTTTCGCCAATTGCAGCAACCTGTCAAACTGTCATAGGGCGGAGGTAACATGAGAATTTTAATTGTTGATGACAATCCGGATATCGCCGGCAACATTGGCGATTATCTAGAACTGCAAGGCCACATAGTAGACTTCGCAGGTGACGGTGTGATGGGCTTAAACCTGGCTACTGAGAACACCTTTGATGCCATCATTTTGGACATTAACTTGCCTCGCATGAACGGTTTTGAAGTGTGTCGACAACTGCGCGCTGAGCATCAACTAGACACTCCGGTGTTGATGCTTACCGCACGTGACTCGCTTGCTGATAAAACCATGGGCTTTGAATTAGGTGCGTGGGATTATCTAGTCAAGCCTTTCGAATTAAAAGAGTTGTTGATGCGCCTTGACGCACTGAGGCTTAGACAGACACCAAATCGCGGCCGAGTTCTTACCGTCGGCGAGCTACGTTTGAATTTAGATCAATGGCAAGCAGTACGCGAAGACAGAGTATTGGATTTACACCGTGCCAGCTTGAAGATTCTTGAGATGTTGATGCGCGCCTCACCAAATGCGGTTGCTCGACAAGACATAGAGTTTTTTCTATGGGGTGATCAGCCACCGAGTAGCGACCCGCTTCGTTCTCACATGTATGAATTACGCCGTGAACTTGATAAGCCGTTTGAATTTAAAATGCTGAAAACAATGCGCGGAATAGGCTTTTCACTAACGGCCGAAGGGGGCAAGCATGAGTATTAGTGTTACCTCACGTGTGCGTAACGCCATGGTTGGTTTAGTGTTGCTGTTATGCCTGCTTTTTACAGCCTTGATATTTATGCTGGTATACATCATTGAGGACCAAGTGTTTGTCAACCAGCTAAAAATTGAACAGCGTGCATTTGAGCGGGTTCTCGCTGATGCACAGCCACAAGAAATACGTGACTGGCAACCGCTAAATGGCAATATTCAGCGAGTTGACTGGTCGCATAAACTGCCCGAAAGTCTGCCTCAATCAACGTTGATGAGCGTCATCGAACGTCGTGGTGTGCATGAATATTTCGACCACAAAAACGCGATGTTCATTGCTAGTCTGACGCGCCCTAATAATGGCGGATCCTATTATCTGGTTTACGATGTTAAGGATCTTCTTGTTGTACGTAACACCAAGCGTACACTGTTTGCTTTGATTGGCGGCTTGACGCTAATTATTGCAGCGATTGCTGTGGTTGTCGCTCGTCGGCTTGCCAAGTCTACCTTAGCGCCGGTATCGCGCTTGACTAACGCATTGCAAAATGACCACCTTGATGACGTAATTATCGAGTTAGCCAATGAATTTTCTGAAGATGAAATCGGTGTGCTGACACGACAATTAGCGCAGGCACTGGAGCGCGTGCGTGAGTCGGCTGAGCGCGAGTATCAGTTTAATCGTGGCGTTAGCCATGAGTTACGTTCGCCAATTCAGGTGGCACAGTCAGCGACTGAGTTATTACAACTATATGCCGGTGAGAGCGATACGCAAATAAGTAAACCGATTGCTCGGTTGCAGCGATCAGTGGCTGAAATGAATGAGGTTGCCGAAGCCTTTTTGTGGCTCGCTAGTGATCGAGTGGTGGAACAAGGTGAGATGTGTTCGTCGATCCAATTACACTCTACACTGAACGCCATTCGATCGTCATTCCCCAGTCACGATATAGTGATTAACAAGCTATCATTAGAGCCATTTCACTATCCGCTGCCAAGTACCGTGTTGGCGGTAATAATGAGAAGCTTGATACGTAACGCGGTTATTCATGGTCAGCTATCAGCGATTATTGTTGATATGCAGGCCGCTTTTATCACGGTCAGCAACGCGGTCGATATCGGTGCTCATGAAAATAGAGGTGTTGGTATTGGACTGAGCATTGTTGAGCGCATCTGTGATCGCTTTGGCTGTGAATTGAAATCGCAATTAGAGGGCGACAAGCGATACTCGGTATCAATTGCCTTTAACTAATTTTCGGCGGATTAATTATCAATAATAGGGACCTGTTTCGATTGTCCTAAATCAATGGAAGAAGTGGATTATTACAAGCTAACTTGACCCTCGCGTATGAAACAGGGCCGACAATTGATGACGAGCTTGAAACCGAGCTTTCAAGCCAGCTAAGGTATCGAAGTAATGCTTTATTTGAGCCGGGCATAGAGTTTTTCAAAAGCCAAGGTACCAATGCTGCTGGGCCAAGCATCTCCGGTCGGATTCGCCTTGGTGGCGGGCGAAAGTTATTTTGGAGTACGGTCGCGCTTTTTAGCTTCGACAGATCTAAAGCTGATAGTACGATTCGACTAAATATTGAATATGAATTTCAATAGGGTCAGTTGGTAATGCTTCCTAGATTGATCTAAATCAAGTCAGAATCTCTGCGCTAGAGTTAATCTTTTGCTATTGGAGAGCAGTCAGTCTCCAGCAATGCAATTGAGATTAATAACAAAACCTTTGTGTGAACTATTCAAGGGTACGGAGATAGATCGAATGTACAAAGATATTGTAGTTTGTATAAATGAAGCTGATGGTCGCGATAATACAATTACCGCAGCCGCTCGATTCGCTAAGGATAATAACGCTAATTTAACCGGCTTGTACGTGCGTGTTAGAGATATGCCAGCAATGGGTCCTTATGGATATATATCTGAAGAAATCGCTAGAGATATTCAGAAAACTGAAGATGATCGTGCGGCAAAAGCGAAGCAATCATTTGAATCGATAACGGCTGACCTCACAACTGAGGCAAATTGGCTTGAGGTTGCCGAGAGTCAACACCCGCTAAAAATAATAGCCTATGCTGATTTGGTTATTACTAATCAAGTTAGCTACGACCCACGTCAGGGGCGAAGTAATATGAGCTTTGTTAATAACTTGATACTCGAGACTGGAAAACCAGTGATTTTGATTCCCAATGCTTGGCAAGAGTCAACCTTTGGCACAAATATCGTTGTCGGTTGGAATGAGTCGAGAGAAGCCAGTCGAGCCGTTCAAGATGCGATGCCTCTGCTGCAACAGGCCAACAATGTAGAGGTTATTTGTGTCAATTATAAGGGCGAAGATGAAGCTGTCGATGTTTCACAAATATCGTCTTATCTTTCGCGCCGTAACGTCAGTAACTCTTTCAAACTGGCGGTAACTGACGATCATCTGAATTCTCCAGAAAAGGTATTACATGCAAGAGCCGTCAATAACTCGGCCAACCTAATCGTTGTTGGCGGCTATGGACATGCGCGCTTGCGCGAAATTATCTTGGGAGGCGTTACACGCTTTTTAACCAAAAAAAGTACCATTCCAGTGTTATTTTCGCATTAGTTGTTATTAGCTTAACTCGCCTAGAGTATTGAATTATGAATCTAAATCAAGATCAGCTTAATACATCACCGCTTGTCGCCAATTTTTTTGATCAAGACACCAATACATTCTCATATGTAGTGTCTGATCCTGTTAGCAATTGCTGCGCAATCATCGATAGTGTATGGGACTTGGATTATGCCTCGGGTAGGCTTAGTAATGAGTCGGCCGACAAGATTATTGCATATGTTAAATCACATAGTCTAAAAGTTGAATGGATAATTGAAACCCATTTACATGCCGACCACGTTTCAGCCTCCGCATATTTAAAGAGAATATTAGGCGGTAAAATTGCCATCTCTAAAAATATATCGACTGTGCAGAAAGCGTTTGCCAAGGTCTTTAACGAGGCGGCAGATTTCGCTTGTGATGGATCTCAATTTGATTACCTATTTAGCAATGATGAACACTATTTAATTGGCTCTATTAAGGCGCAGGCGGTTTATACCCCTGGGCATACGCCGGCATGCATGGCTCATTTGATAGGCCACGCTGCATTCGTTGGCGATACTATTTTTATGCCCGAAAGTGGTACGGCGAGGGCAGACTTCCCGGGAGGCAGTGCTACTTGCCTTTACCAATCAATTCAGAAAATCTTGGCGTTTCCTGACAAGACAAGGCTTTTTATGTGCCACGATTACAGCATTGAACGCCCTGATCAAGCATTTGAGACGACCGTATTAGAGCAGCGCAACCGAAATATTCATGTTAATAGCAATATCTCAGAAGAAAATTTTGTAGCCATGCGTGAGGCTCGAGATAATACTTTAGCGATGCCTCGTTATATTCTTCCTTCACTGCAAATTAATATGCGAGCGGGGCAATTGCCGAAGCCCCAGAGCAATGGCTTGTCATATCTGAAGATTCCAATAAACGCGTTTACTTAAAAATAGCGCAGAGTTCAGAGTTAGCTACCTTCAAATGCTCACGTGCATTGACTGGCTAGACCAATTTAAACTGTAGTAAGCTCGCAACGAGCGGAAACACTTTTGCCAAATAATAAATCACAACTTAGCGAGCTTCCTTTTATTGCCCCTTGTCGCAGTTTGTCGGCGAGTGCGCCTTTAAGTTGGTTAAAGCAGGGCATAGCAGACACCAAACGAGCGCCGCTCGCGAGCTTAAGTTATGGGGCGTTGATGGCCAGCATGCTGATGTTTATGACCTTTGTCGCTTGGCAATTGGGCAGTGCTTGGATTATGTTAATGCTGCTCTGTGCTTTGGTATTTATAGTGCCCTTAACGTGTATAGGAACCTATGCCATTAGTGCGCAAATCGAACGAGGCTTAAAAGTATCTTTAGAACGTACTCTAAATGCCCAGGCTGTGTAAAAACTCAAGATTTAACCTGGCTTTAGCGCCTATGCTTGCAACCGAGTACGATTACTCGCATATTCATGTTTCGTCGACTCTAAGGTCATATGACGCCGCTTAATTACTCTAATGTCCGTTATGAGTATACAACTGCCTGTGAGTTATTTCTAGCCGAACGGCCGTTATGAGTATATA
>JAWUZB010000012.1:0-11537 GCA_034110505.1 Gammaproteobacteria bacterium | reverse complement strand
ATCAGCATGGTGGCACTCAGGCCGATGAATAGACCACCAATTATGGCGGTCAACGGAGTAAAATTTCCCACCGATGTTACCTATTTTTTTAGTTTCTATTGCGTTGAATTAGATCAAATTTTTAATCGTAGCGCATTGCTTCAAATCAATTCTAAGCCGCTCGCGGTTTAAACCAGGACTACCATAATGCTCGCAGATTAGCGTAAATTTCAGTTGCCAACATGGTTTTTGTCGACCTTTCCGCCACCCTATCGGCGGCGGTAGAATGAGCCCAAACACCCAGTCTAGCCGAGTCACTTAACGATAGCCCTTGTGCTAATAAGCCGCCTAGAATGCCTGACAAAACGTCACCCATACCTGGCGTTGACATGCCGGGGTTGCCGGCTGAGCATAAATAAAGTCGGTTTGTATCGGCGACGATGGTGCCCGCACCTTTAAGCACAATGACGCCACCATATTGTTGTTGTAGTTCGGTGGCCGCTGCAAAACGATCCGCTTGTACTTGCGCTGTGCTGATGCCAAGTAAGCGCGCTGCTTCAGCTGGGTGCGGCGTCAGCAGCCAATTATCTCTGGGGGAATAATGCTTAAACTTAGTTGCTAGCAAGTTTAAACCATCGGCATCAATTATCGCGGTTAAGCCCGATTGTAAGCTGCATTCAACGACCTCATTAGACCAAACCGATTGCCCCACACCTGGGCCTACTATCAAGATTTTAGCCTTGTTTAATACGTCGCTGTTGTTCAATATTAATTCCAGCTGATCTGCTGAATCAATACCGCTGACCATTAGTTCTGGTCTGCGCGCCAGAGCCGCCGCGACATGTTCAGGCTGAGTAGCCAAGGTCACCAGTCCAGCGCCCGAAATTAAGGCTGATTCAGCGGCCATTATTCCAGCGCCACCAAAATTTCTATCGCCACCGATTACAACAACACGGCCAAATAACCCTTTATGTGAGTTAACCAGTCTGCGGGGTAATAACGGCGGCACATAACTTAAGCGCTGGCAGCTGGCTTGTTGGCTTTCAAACACCTCGGATGGAATGCCAAGGCCTTGGTAAATGATATTGCCACAATGATCAGTCGCATCGGCGGTGAACAAACCTTGCTTCAATCCAATAAAGCAGATTGTAAACGTGGCTTTTACAGCACGGCCTAAAACACAGCCCGTATCGCCACAAATACCTGACGGTATATCAATGGCTAATATTGGTAGGTTCGAAGTATTAATAGCCAGAATTGCTTCGGCATAATTAAGCCTAACAGCACCGCTGATGCCTATGCCTAACAAAGCATCGACCACAACACCTCTAATAACACTTTCAGCGCAATTGTAGCGACTAATCGAGGCGGCACTCGAATCTGCCAGCTGAAAGGCTAAATGGGCTTCAGCGGTTAAGGTTTGCGGGTCAACCAAGGTCAGCACTTGCACACTAAGCCCAGCCTCTGCGGCTAAGGCGGCGACTACATAACCGTCACCGGCATTATTACCAGCACCACAAAACACCGTGATTTCCTCTACCCCTGGCCACTGGTGCTGCAACAAACTAAAAGCCGCTTGCCCGGCCTTCTGCATTAAGTCAAAGCTATCAATTTTTTGAATTTCGACAGCCGCTTTATCGAGAGCCTTAACTTGAGCACATCGGTAAAGTTGGTTTGGCAAAGCGGTCATTTTAATCTCGACGGTGCGGTTAGTTGCAATAGCTCACTATGTCAGTCGATGACTATGTAAGTCGATGCAAGGCGCATAGCTTGTTGCCTGAGGGGTCACGTAAGTATGCAAGGTATAAACTTGCCTTCGGGCCTTGGCGAATACCTGGAGGGTCTTCACAGTTAGTTCCGCCATTCGCTAGGCCGGCCGCGTGCCAGAGATCTACTTGCTCTGGGTTGTCGGCCGAAAAGCTAATCGTGCTGCCGTTAGCGTTACTTGCTGGTTGGTCATCAATCGGTTTAGTTATTGCAAACACGCCTTTTTTATCCATCCAAAAAACGCGACCTCGATCATCCATAACACCTGGCCTATAGCCTAGGGTTGTTAAGATTGCATCGTAGAATTCTTGCGATTTTTGGATGTCATTGGCTCCCAGCATAATATGGCTGTACATAATTTAATTCTCCGAATTCAGATGTTGCTTATCCCAAGACCCAAGACCCAAGACCTTAGACCCAAGACCAATAGAAACTTAGTATAAAAGAAATACATCGTTAGTTTTAATAAAAAAAATAGCGCCAAACATGCAACCTACGATTACAGACGAGCGCCATCATTGTTTCGATAAAAGATAATAGCGGCATAGAAAAGTGGTGTCATGATAAGCCAAGGAAGTTGTCCTTGAAGCGTAATAGTTCGGTCTCTAAATTCAAACAATACAGGGTTAAACCATGGTCCTGTGGGTGCAAATGGTGCCCAAGACAGTGCTTTTCCGACCGCTAACTGATCGTGATATAAGTACATTTCAACAACGATGTTCTGGCCAATGAACCACGCCAGCAATATAGCAAATGCAGACCAACGCCACTGAGTTAAATGTTTTGACTCCGGGCCAAGTGCAAAATGCAGTAGTAGAAGTCCGCCAATACAAATCGAACCGGCATCGGCAAGTGAATTTAATAGCCAATTGAGATGGTAAGGAAGATAGGTATTCAGAACTTCAGAACGCCTCTCGTAAACTGGCTCTCCATCAAACCAGCCGTAGGTGAACCAAAGCTCCCAGCCAACAGCGCAAGCGATAAAAGAAGCGATATAAACCACCGGCACCCAATCTGCAATCAGCTTCTTTTTGCACAGATACAGTATCAGCAGCAATGGGCCAATGGCACTAACGTAGACAACCAAAATTACTCTTAGGTGTTCAATACTCATTCTAAATTTCTACCTTAAGGTGCGCCCGCAGCTGCCTGCAGTTTAAGCTATTAAGTTGACCCATAAAAGTATGTTACCTTGTTTATGTGTGCAACCAATGCAAACATTTAATCGCGCTTTATAGCTAGAAACCTCAAACTAATTTAAGGTACTCAAGAGTAATATCAATTCACATACTAGGATATTTCAAGCAGTGAACACCCTCGCCTCCATCAGGTTTATTGATTTAGCTGAATAGGAGGTTTATTCTTGCGCTGCCCTCCACAGCAGCACACAGCACATGTAGTAATATGGTCAGACTGTTTGAACATCACCAACGTTAAGATTGACTTTAATACGCACTATAATACGCACTATAATTTGAACTATAATTTGAACTATGAGTAAGCTAAGCACCTTCAAAGCCATTCCGATTGCCGTTAAAAGCGGCGATAAAGTGCAGAAACCACAAGGGTTCACTGCCATCCGTGACGGTATTAAAAATCAGCCTGACGCCAGCGCTAATCCGCTTGGACGAAAACCTGACTGGATACGTGTGCGCTTACCATCAGGTGGTAAATATGAGCAAGTTCGCAAAAACGTAAAGGCCAATCGCTTAGCCACCGTTTGCGAGGAATCTAAGTGTCCGAATATCGGCGAATGCTGGAATGCCGGTACGGCTACCATCATGCTTATGGGCGATGTATGCACCCGCGCTTGCCGCTTCTGTTCTGTGGATACCGGCAACCCTCGTGGTTGGTTGGATCTAGATGAGCCCGAAAATGCAGCCGAGTCAGTACGCTTGATGGATCTTAAGTACATTGTCTTAACCTCAGTAGACCGTGACGATCTAGCCGACGGTGGCGCAGCACACTACGCCGCCTGTGTGCAGGCCATCAAAAAAGTTAACCCGCAAACCGCAGTAGAAGCGCTAACACCTGATTTTCAGGGGCGGCTTGGAGATGTTGAAATCGTGGTTGATTCGGGTCTTGAAGTATTTGCTCAGAACGTCGAAACCGTAAGGCGCTTGACTCACCCGGTACGAGACCCGAGAGCCAGTTATGAGCAGACCTTAAGTGTGCTTGAGCACGCTAAACGTTATCGGCCCGATGTATTGACCAAAACAAGTCTGATGCTTGGGCTAGGTGAAACCGATCAAGAAGTGCTCGACACCATGGATGATCTTCGCAGTATCAATGTCGATATTTTGACTTTAGGACAGTACTTAAGACCAACCGTTAATCACCTCTTGGTAGAACGTTACGTAACGCCTGAGCAGTTCCAAATTTTTCGCCAAGAAGGTTTGAAAAAAGGCTTTCTAGAAGTTGTCTCAGGTCCGCTGGTTCGCTCTAGCTACCGTGCCGAACGCGTACTTCAGAAAAATAACGTCGGGCTAGCGTAACCGCATTAGCGACCATCGTTATGCAACCGCCGATACTCGAGCAGCACCGGCAAGGCGACGGCTTTAACCGCCGTCAAGCCCTGTTTAAATGCCTGGTTGAGCATTTAGACAGCTGTCGACAACAGCAACAAACCACCACCTACCTTGAAGTGGCCGATGCAATTGGCATTCAGCCCCCGCAGCGCATCCATCAACTTACAGAGTTACTGGAAGCCTTAATGGAGCATGATCAAAAGCAGTGTCAAGCGCAACGCGCAGCATTGGTGGTATCCCGCTCTGGGGCGTTTCTACCGGCCAACGGGTTTTTCTTAAAAGCACAGACACTTGGTTTAATCACAGACGCTAGTGCCGAACAGTTTCATCAACAATGCCTGAAAAGTCTATTTGATAGTTCGGCAACCTTAGTCGACTAAAACGTAGTAACTAACGGTCACTCTTAAACTGCCTGCCTACCCATAGATAGTAGATCGTCGGTATTACGATCAGTGTCAAAATTAGAGTTGAGAGCATACCGCCGAGCATCGGTAAGGCAATTCGACGCATAATATCAGCGCCCAAACCATCGCTTAAAAACACCGGTGCTAAGCCAACCAAAATGGTAAATACAGTCATAAGCTTTGGCCGCACCCGCATTACCGCACCGTGACTGATAGCATCACGCAATTGCTCTTTATTTTTGGGTATTACCTCTCTAACCTGAGCATCAATGTACATCAACATAATAATAGCAGTTTCGACCGCAATACCACCGAGCGCGATAAAGCCAACGGCTACGGCTACTGAGTAATTATAACCTGCTAACCAGACAGCCCACAGCCCGCCAATCAAGCCAAACGGCAACGACAGCATAATAATCACGGTTCGATCTATTCTGCCGAAGTGCAGTAATAGCAATAACAATATCAGCGTAACCGCACTAGGGATGGCAATTTTAAGCCGTTCACCGGCGCGTTCCATCTGTTCATATTGGCCGGCAAACTCAACCGCATAACCAGCGGGTAGTTCGATCGACTTGGCTACTAATTCTCGAGCCTCACTAACGTAACCACCAAGGTCACGACCGCTAATATCGACAAACACCCAACCCGTTAGGCGCGCATTTTCAGAGCGAATCATCGGTGGCCCTTGACTGTATGAAATGCTGGCAATTTCTCCCAACGGAATGTGCGCACCCGACGGTGTTGGCACTAAAATTCGATACAAGTCGTCAGGCGTCTCTCGAAATGGACGGTCATAACGTAAAATAATATCGTAGCGTTCTCGCCCCTCAACCGACTGCGACAACTTCATACCACCCAGCGCGGTCTGAATCACGGTCTGAAACACGCTCATATCAATATTGCGTCTAGCGAGCTCAGCTCGATCGGGTTTTATATCAAGGTATTTGCCGCCAAGTACTCGATCAGCAAAGGCCGAACGAGTTCCTGGCACTGAGCTAACAAGCTGTTCAATCTGACGGCCAATTCGTTCGATAGTAAGTAGATCATCACCGGTCACCTTGATGCCTATCGGCGTTCTAACCCCAGTTGAAACCATGTCCATGCGTATCTTGATCGGGTAACCCCATGAGTTCACTAGACCCGGCATTTGCAGTTTTTGATTTAATCGAAAGACAATATCATCGACGTTTACACCCGCTGCCCAGGTTTCTTTAGGCTTGAGCTTGATCCACGTTTCTATCATCGTCAATGGCGCTGGATCGGTTGCTGTATCAGCCCTGCCAGCCTTGCCAAAGGCGCGCTCAACTTCGGGTACTGACATGATAAGCCGGTTAGTTTGGCCGAGGATTTCTCGCATCTTAGTCGACGATACACTCGGTAGCGTGGTCGGCATATACAGCAGTTCACCTTCATACAGCGCTGGCATAAATTCAGAGCCTAAATATTTAATCGGAATAGCTACGCTAAATGTTAGCAACATCGCCAGACTTACGGTGTGCCATTTGAAGCGAAGCGCAGTATTTAAAATCGGTTGGTAAAGCCGCACAAACAGTCGATTTACTGGGTTGGCATCTTCCGCTCGAAAATTACCGCGCATAAGGTACAGCATTAACACTGGAACCAGGGTTATCGAAAGCATCGCCGTGAATGCCATGGCGTAGGTCTTGGTAAAAGCCAGAGGACTGAACAGGCGATAGCTTTCGCCGGTTAAAGCAAACACGGGTAAAAATGACACTGTAATAATTAGCAACGAAAAGAAAATTCCAGGGCCAACTTCTTGTGCTGATTTTAAAATTGCTTGGTGTCTAACCTGTTTCTCCGGATCGGGCCCCAGAGCCGCCAATCGACGGCTGGCGTTCTCTACCAGAACAATTGACGCATCGACCATCGCGCCAATGGCGATAGCGATACCAGCGAGGCTCATAATATTTGCCGTCACACCTTGATAACGCATAACCAGAAAGGCACCCAAAACGCCGAGTGGCAGCGTTATTAGCGCCACTAATGATGAGCGAACATGCAGTAAAAATATCAGAATAACCAGAGCAACAGCTAAGCTCTCTTCTAGTAGTTTTTCCTTCAGATAACGCACTGCGCCCTCAATTAATGGCGCACGATCGTACACGGTTACTATTTCAACTCCTTCAGGCAAGCCTTTTTGTAATTCGGCTAGCTTCGATTTTACCCGACCGATAACTTCAAGAGCGTTTTCACCATCTCGCATAATGACAATGCCGGCCACCGTTTCACCTTCGCCATTAAGTTCGACTATACCGCGCCGCAGTGCTGGACCCTCGACAATACGCGCTACCGACGATAGTAATACCGGAGTGCCGTCGCTGGCGTACAAAACCACCTGCTCGAGATCGAGGCTGTCATCAACGTAGCCTGATGAACGAATAACGTATTCAGTCTCACCTTGCTCCAGAACGCGACCACCAACTTCACTCGAAGCGGCCTTTACAGCCTCTGATACACGCCGTAATGGAATATCAAAGGAACGCAAAAGATTTGGATCAATCAACACTTGATACTCGCGCACGAAGCCGCCGACCGAGGCTACTTCAGACACGCCTCTAACACTCGATAGCTCCAGCTTTAGAAACCAGTCCTGCAGTGAGCGCAGTTGCGCTAAATCAGTGGCGCCGGTTTTATCCACCAGTGCGTATTGATACACCCAACCCACCCCAGTGGCATCAGGTCCAATTTTAGGAACCGCCCCGTCAGGCAATTGAGACCCTAAGCCTGACAAGGCTTCGAGTACTCTTGATCGTGCCCAATAGAGATCAACATCATCTTCGAAAATAACATAGACAAAGCTGGTACCGAACATCGATAGGCCACGCACGTCTTTTGTTTTTGGCAAGCCGAGTAAGTTGCTCGACAATGGATAAGTCACCAGGTCTTCAATGATTTGCGGGCTCTGACCGGCCATATCAGTACGAACTATAACTTGCGTATCAGTCAAATCCGGAACCGCATCGAGCGGTGTATTTTGTACCGCCATCCAACCCGATACGCCTAATGCAGCACACAATATCAAGACAATCAGTTGATTGCTCAATGACCATGCGATCACCTTAGAAATTGTCGAGAGCGAAGGATCTTTGCCAGCGATTGCATCGATGTCGTTGTTACTATCTGCGTTGTTATGATTCATATCGATCCTCTACCGATGGCCGGCATGTGGATCAACTGTTTGCTCTGCTTGCGGCTCTAAGCTTGCTTTGGGTTTATCTATGCCTTCTAAGGCCGAACCGCGACTAGACTTTGGCCAGGCCAGGGTTACTGACTCGCCGTCACCATATGGGTTTTCTCCAGCCCCGTCTTTTTGCAACCACAGCTGCCCAGTCCCTAGATCACGGTAAAGAGTTAAGCCTTCGTTGGCGTAATGCGCTGGCGCTGCATCAAGTATCCACGGTTTCATTGCCTGCATAAGACTGGCTAGCGCAACGGCCAGCGCTTGGTTTTCTGCACCTACCTGCGCCGCTATTAGTGCCTGCTTGCTTTGTTGCAGAATGGGCACTAATTCAGATTTTTGGTATTGCTCTGCCAATAAATCGGCTAATTCGATTGCAGGGTCGACAAAATTTACCTGAATGGATCCTCCAGAAATCAAGGTTTCGTGGAAATAAAGTGCCATGTCAATGAAATGATCGATTTGCGCTAAACTAGTGGCATCTATTTGCAAGTCTGCAAGCGATGTTTTAGAGATATTGGCCGGCTCGCTCATTTGCATCTCAACAGGCGTAAGTTCGGCTGTAATCGGTGCCGATAATTTCGACAATCCTTCTCTTAAATTAACCTCGCTGTCGAGCATAAATTGACCACTGGCCACGACCAAATCTCCTGAGCGTAAACCAGAAAGTATTTCAGTACGGCCCTCGGCGGTTATGCCAGTCGTGACTGTGCGGGCCGCAAAGCGGCCATCGCCAAGCGCTAAAATAATATGATCACCTCGACTATCACGCAAGATCGCCTCACTTACAATTGATAAACGCGCCTGCTTGGCAAAGCCCAGTGTTATGTCAGCATAGGCGCCAGGTTGTAAGTCACCATTGGCATTGTCTAATTCAATGCGTACTTTTGCGGTTCTTGTTTTAGGGTCAATGGTTGGGTAAATATAGTCTACAATGCCGGTTGATGGGGCCTTAGGCGCGCTAGGAAATCGTAAGCTGGCTGAGATACCACGGTCAATCAAAGGCAAGTCAGTTTCTGGAATACTGGCGATTACCCAAACCTTATCGTAAGACTGAAGCCGCATAATAGGCGTGCCAGGCTTAACGTAATCACCATTTCTGATATCCAAGGAAGCAACAATGCCATCGGTCTCGGCATACACCGGTACATTATTAATCACAGTTTTGCCTTTGCGTAGCTGCTGCAACGGTTGCTCTTGCATACCAATAGACAACAATCGTTGTTTAACAGACTGAATGCGTTTCTTATTGCCACTGGTCAATGCACTTAGATAATCTCGCTGAGCCGCGATCAAGTCTGGGCTATAGACCCGGTAGAGTAAGTCGCCATTGAGTACAGCGTCACCTTGTGCACGCACTTTAAGTTTATCGATCCAGCCCTCAAGCCGAGACACGCTTACATTCTCAAGGCGTTGATCGGCCTCAACCGTACCAAAAGCTCTTAGCGTGCGACCGAATTCGATAACTTCGGCGGCTGAGGTTCTCACCCCCATGGTTTGAATCATTGTTTCAGAGACGCTGATTGAAACGTCCTCTATAACCTCAGTGTTGCTATTGCTGTTATTACTAACAGGCACCAAACCCATACCACAAATTGGACATGAACCATCAGCGTCGGTGGAAATATAATGCGGATGCATCGGACAGGTATATTCGGCCAAGGGCTGATTTGTATCATTATCATGTGTTGCTGAATCACCGCAGGCCGATAATATAAGTACCATTATAAGCAGCATAACTAATTTTGTATGTTTCATGGCATCACCACTAGTGCGTTCATTTGTGCTGCAGCGATGTCGCCGCGAGTTTGTTCGGTGGCAATTTCTGCACGTAGTTTCAGTATCGCGATCTCACCGTCAATAACCGCTGTGTAGTCACCTGCCCCTGATTCATAATTTGCACGTTGTGCCGTTATTTCGTCGCTAATAGCACTGATTTTTTGTTGCAGTATAAGTTTGGCTTTATCCGCCGCTAGGTGAACCGCTTTAGAATAGGTGTATTGCGCCGTTGACTGACGCATAGCATCTTGGAGTGTGGCTTGTGCCGCCGCCTTTTTCGCTTTCGCGG
The DNA here is from genome assembly GCA_034110505.1 of Gammaproteobacteria bacterium. Classification (GTDB taxonomy): domain Bacteria; phylum Pseudomonadota; class Gammaproteobacteria; order Arenicellales; family Arenicellaceae; genus Arenicella. The sequence goes on along the minus strand of JAWUZB010000012.1, from coordinate 1,589 downwards.
CGCGCAGAGCAGGTGCTTGTTTTTTGTTACTCCAAAATGGAACAGTAAAGGTCACCATCATCGAGGCCCAGTCATCACCGGCAAAGTTCCGACCCGCTTCTCGTTGCTGATATAATAGTTGGGCGCCCCACTCTGGCTTCCAAGCCGCTTTGGCGGCATCAATGCCGCCGTCACTAATTTTAACCGCGGCATCGGCCACTCTGCTGGCATAAAAGTTCATTCTGTCGCCAGACCAAACATCAGCCAATATAACCGGAGGAGTTGTTACTGGAACAACGCCAACTAAGTATAATAATCGTGCATCGGCCTGCGCTGTTTGGGCCTCCAAGTCTATTAGCGTTCGTGCTACTTCAGCGCGCTCCGATTCAATTTCGGCCAAGCGAAATACCGACGGCCGGCCGCCCTGCACGGCCGATTCAACGGCATCTATAAGTTGGTCGTATTTAGTATCACGCTGTTGCGCCAATAAACGTTGAGACTGTATGCGAGTTTTATTGTGTAATAGCGCAATCAGCTCTGCACGCATGGCTGAAAAAAGCTGCTTATGCTTCTCATCAAACTGCATCGCTTCGGCTTGTCCAATCGCTGAGCGTGCTTTTCTAGCAATCCGACTCGGAAACCGCTGCTGGACCCCGATAGCTTTATTGGTCGGTAAAAACTCGCTAAATGACGGATCAAAAATTGGAAAATTATTGATGCCCAAGGATATCACTGGGTCTGGCAACCCCATTGCCGCATCGGAGCTCTGTCTATTTGAATCCGCCTGATAGCTCATAGTCTGTAATTGCGGATGCTCTTTTAGCAGATCTTCGAGTTCAGTAAAACTTTGTGCGTGCAGCGGCAGACTCAATACGAACAAAGCAAAGATTGAAAAAATTCGTGCCGGTAGACGGATAAATTGGCGCGAGTTTTTCTTAGGACAAATAATGCCTCTAGGAAACTCGCTGGTAATGTTGCATACGATGCTCGGATTGAACGCGTTAATTGGGCGTCCACTCGAGGGATAAATTGCGATGGTCATCGGACCCTCCTGACTAATTGTTATAAAAAACGAATAAGTATAAGAAGGTTACTTTGGAGGTTGATGATCGACGCTGGTTTGCCTTGTAAGAAAGCGATGATGGCTAGAAACAGGTGATGCTTGTTCGACTTTAGACACCATTTCAGGCAAATTAATCGACAGCAATGCATGGCCGATGGCCGAACAAAAGATCTTACAAGTATTGGATGCTTTTGCGTTGTCTACAGAGGAGTCTAAAGTTTGATGACACGGCATCAATGGCTCGGCCATTCGCCCTTTGTCAGCGGCTAGTGTTATAAGCTGACTGGGCTCCAATGAACCGCTCTGTGAACTATCAGAACTACCTATCGCGGGAAATGAATGCACCGCAGCAACCGAAGAGGTTGCCGTATAGCAAAGCATCAAAAGTACCACGAATATTTTACACAAGGAATTCACTTCAACGATCATACTACTTAGAGCTTACTCTAGGTCAATAGATTTTAATTAATTATTGTTACCTACTAACAATGAATACTTGTCATCCTGAGCGTAGCCCAAGGATCTCAAGCTTTTGATCAGATCCTTC
>JAWUZB010000011.1:0-7255 GCA_034110505.1 Gammaproteobacteria bacterium | reverse complement strand
TGGCAGTATGGGGCTCAAGCTTTACCGTCATTTACTCACAGTGCAACAACAATATCCCAAGCTTATTATTGATTATCGCTTTGCCCCTAACGCGACCATTGAAAAATTAATCGCCGAAAATAACGTTGATATAGGCTTTATGACCAGTGCTTCAACCTTAGCTGATATCAGTTGTAAGCCGGTTGCTGAAGAAGAGCTATTGTTGATTACGCCAGCGAAAATCGCCAAGCCCAGTTGGCAGCAACTGCTGAGGCTTGGTTTTATAGATCACCCCGATGGTGCGTATCATGCTGGCCTATTGTTGAGTGCTAACTACCCTCAGTTTAAACATGTGAAGCAGTTTTCCGTGGCGGGCTTCTCTAATCAAATTAGCTTGATACTTGAGCCTGTGTGTATGGGCCTCGGTTTCACGGTGTTACCCACTTATGCTGTTGGCGCGTTCACCCATTCAGCCGCGATTAAGGTGCATCGACTGACCAATCCGGTGAGTGAAACCTTGTACCTCGGTGTTCATCGTAATAGAGTGTTGCCGAATAGGGTCAATACTATAATTGCTGAGTCAAAGGCCTGTCTTAAGCAATATTCTTAAAGTAGAGGTTTGCAGACGTTTCGAATACCCGTCTGATGGAGAAATACAATGGCATCAAGCACTTCAACTAAACGCCAAGTAACATTATGTTTGAGATAAAAACAGTCGCGCTATTTTGCCTAACGGCCGTTGCTGAAATCATCGGCTGTTATTTGCCTTATCTTTGGCTAAAGCACGACAAAAGTATTTTACTTCTGATTCCAGCGGCCATGAGTCTGTCATTGTTTGTATGGCTACTTACGCTTCACCCTACAGCTGCCGGAAGAGTTTATGCCGCTTATGGTGGCGTTTACGTTGTCACGGCTGTGGCTTGGCTTTGGGCGATCGATGGCATCAAACCCACTATGTGGGATATAGCAGGTACCTTCGTGGCGCTTTTAGGTATGGCAATTATTATGTTTGCACCAAAAAATGTATAACACAGTGATTATAAAACATTAGTTGTAAGCCAAATAATATCGAAAGCTCGGCTAAATAAGGCATTCAAAAGCCGCTTCAAGGTTGCTTAAATAGCTTAAAGAAAATTACCTGCTGAATAGATCTTTCCAATTTCTGTTTTGTCCGTTTCTTTGACCGAATCACTGAGTATCTGATCGCCCTGAACCGGCCCTAGGGTTTCGCAGATAGCGACATAAACGACATTTAAAACGACTCGATAACTATTGGCTTCTCGCAAACTTATTAGTTTCAGGCCTTCGCTTGAGGTTACATTGTGAATTACCGCGGCAGCCAGTTCAGCTCTGAAATTATTCTCAATTAGCAGATCGAGGACCCTCTCTTTATTATCTAGGGTAAAAAAACTGCCAGCATTAACGCCAATTCTCGACAATAACATTGCAAAGCTGCGGGCAGGATCAAGTTCTTTCCTATTCAAGTCTAGGCTAACGTCCGATGGCGCCTCGGGCAGCGTGCTAACGTCAGCTTGCATTGCCAGTGTAATCGAGCTTAGTAGCTGCTTATAGTTCGAGCTAATCTTGAATTGGCGACTAAGTGCAAGTGCAAACTGATGCTGAGAAAAACGCGTGCGATGGGAAAATACTTGTTGCCATAGACGCATGCCACCGCGCAGATCTTCTCCGCGATAATGCTCTTTAAGCGCCGCGTAGATTCGCCTACGCATCTCATCAGAAGAAGACATATACGCTTACGACTCCTTTAGATAAGTTACATTTACCTGAAATTCCGGAAAAGCGATCTCTGCATGCTCAGTGAAATCTAATCCACGTTGCTCATGTACAGAACTCGAACGTAAACCCATCGTCTTATCGATCAGGGTATAGATACAGTAGGAGGTGCCGAATGCCCATATAAACGCCACGGCTATGCCAAGTAATTGAATCGAAATTTGTTGCAGATTGAACATGTCTCCTTGCAAAAACATTCCAGCGGCTAATGTGCCCCAAGCGCCAGCGAAGCCATGCACTGGAATTGCGCCAACTACATCATCAATCTTCAAGCGTAGCAGCCACTTGCCAGAGGTGACGCAGATTACTCCGCCCATTAGACCGGTAAGTATTGCCCAACCTCCACTCATGCTAGCGCATCCCGCGGTGATGGAGACTAAACCAGCCAGGCTTCCATTCACGACTCCAGTCATTAAAACCTGCTGTCGCAAAAGTATAAAGGTAAGCGTCGCGCCCAAAGCGCCAGCCGAGGCAGCCAAATGTGTATTCAATGCAATACCCGCAATATCGCTGTTAGCGGCCAGTGTGCTACCTGCATTAAACCCAACCCAACCAAACCACAAAATAAAGCCCCCCAGGCCTACCATCGTTAGGTTGTGCCCCGAAATCTCATTCACAGTATTGTTTTTCCGCGAGAACCTACCCAGTCGAGGCCCTAATATTATGACTCCGCTAAGTGCACACCATGCACCAACCGAGTGCACTACAGTGGAGCCAGCGAAGTCAATAAATCCGAGTTTCGCTAACCACCCACCAGCATTCCAAACCCAACTTCCAAACACTGGATAGGTTATCGCTATCAAAAGTGCTGAGCCCAATAGGTAGGCCGAATATTTAGTTCGTTCGGCCATCGCCCCTGAACAGATGGTGGCGGCTGTGGCTGCGAACATGATCTGAAAAAAAAGTTACGCAAGACCCATCGGCGAATCGTCGGCTACGCCCGTGGTCGGCAGGCCATAGAAACCGCTAGGATTGTCGCCAAACATAATGTTGTAGCCAATAAACCAGAAGACTAATGTAGCGATACAGACGTCTGTGTAGTTTTTCATCATCACATTAACGGCGTTTTTGGCCCGAGACATTCCAGTTTCAAGCAACGCAAATCCGGCCTGCATTAAAAATACTAATACACCCGCCAATAAGATCCACATCAAGTCTAGATTGACGGAGATAGAATCCTCTGCATAGGCGTAATCACTCGCTAAAAGCAGAACTAGAAAAATAGCCAAGGATTTTACAAACATGTGTCTTCAATTCAATTTTAAATATGGTCGATTAAGAATCAGCAATAACTATGCCACTTAATGAACGCTTGTCGCGATTTAGAATCTTGCCTCTAAAGCATCCTGTATCGCCTAAATGCACGATTGTGGCAGCCACATTGCCGATGTACTATTGATAGCAAGAAAACACAGAAAAGACTTTCCATGCCAGAAAACTTTACGCTCACCGTTCGATCCCTTATGCAGCGTACTGTTATTACTTTGCTTGTTTATATATTAGCCACCAGCGTGCTAGCGGCGCCGTCGCTAAAACAGCAAGCTACGATCTCTGCGGCGAGCCAAGCGATCACCGTGATGACCTACAATATCCAGCAATTGGGTTATCCAAATTGGATCGCGGACCATTTCGAAAAGCAACGGCTAGAACTAATCCCAGAAACAATAAAGACCTTTGCACCACGGCCTGACGTGCTTGTATTGCAAGAAGTATTCACCCAGTATTCTTATGATTTTTTGCTGAGCACACTGTCTGAGATTTACCCCTACCATACGCAAGTCGTTGGTGAGGATTGTAAGGATCCTCGCTGGAGCAGCATTTCCGGTAATTGCCGGTTTAGTTTAATTAAGGGTAATAGCGGGCTACTGATTTTCAGTCGCTGGCCGATCGAGCAACAACACGCTTATGTGTTTGATGCCGTGCGCGTCAGCAAGACATTTGATTTCTTAGCGCGCAAAGGGGTGGTCTACGCAAAGATCGAAGTTGCGCAGAATAATTCTAACCAACTAGCAGAGCCGATGATGCTGCACGTTTTTGGAACGCATCTTCAAGCATCGGCTGAAGAGCATGATATTCGACTACTTCAGCTTGATGAAATGCGCCGTTTTATTGATGGTTTTAAGATCCCCAAAGATCAAGCGGTGATTCTCGCCGGTGACTTTAATATCAGTTCAATTGATCAGTCAGGGTTCAATGATATGTTAGTTCATGCCATGGCTGTGGTGACCTCAGAAGAAGGCGGCGTGGGATCAATTTCTGACAGCACTAATCAATATCGTCGTTTACTCGCGGCCACTGATGCTGAAATCAAGCCCGACTTGACCCTCGACTATGTGCTTTATCGTAGCGATCACCTGCAGCCGATTAATAAGCCAAAATTGCAGGTGATTGATTTCAAATCCAGCTCTGCATGGCGAGGGGCTCGATTATTTAAGCCGGATGTCGAGCTAAACGACCTGTCGGACCATTACCCAGCAATGATGCAGTTCGAGTTTTCGTTTAGCGACTAACGATGCTTAGCCACTAGCGGATAGTAAAGGTATCTGAAGTAGCCTCGAGCGCCCTTGTGCTACCGTCTGATAGGGTAACCAAGCCAGTGTGTTTCATTCTATATTGGCCTACTTTGGTATCGTCAGCGGTATCCCAAGAGAGCTGAGCAATCAGCGCCTTTGGTTTTCTCTCTTTCGCCCAGCGAATTTTCGTTGACCAATCATGGTCGTCACTGACCTCCACCCACGTCTCCCCCTGTAGCATCTCGACACTCATAAAATAGTCGTTACGATCGTAATGCGCAGTGGGGTTGCCAGAATAAAAGCGGGTGGTAACGATCTCACCTTGTGTATAGATTTTTTGCTCTAACGGTAAAGCGTGATCAAGATTAGTCCCTTCAGGAAGTCGATCGAGGCTTCCATCATGAAGTTTCAACATCGGTGATTTGCCACGCCAATCATCGTAGGCTAGGGGGCTGTTTAAAACTGTTTGCTGCTGCAACGACGTGGCTAGTTCGGCGGCAACCTGTTGGTAAGCAGGCAAAGTCCAGCGACCATGCAATGTGTGACCTGCTTCATATTGCTGTAGATCGTATTCTTGCGGGGTGGTGACGTAACCAGCGTAGCCGTTTGAATACCCCGCAAGCACAACATCGGTAGCCCAATCGCCCAACTGCGCCTTTACGGTTTGTCTAAGCCGGCGGCCTGCCATAGTCGTAACTTCAGCGGGTAAAGCAAGAATCGCCAGTTGGCCTATTCTGGCAACTGTGACTGAGCGTATTTGTGATTGCAACGGTGGATTGCTTGATCCTGTTTCAAATAAAACAGCTTTTGGCGACTGGCATCGTCTCACAGCATCGGTCGATTTTGGCGCGCCAGTAGTTAGTTTGATTAGAAAATCGAGAATCATACTTTGTTCGGTCATGCCTTCTTTAAACAGAAAATGACCACCGCCATCTTCAGTCGATCCGCCAGCAAAAGAATATCCATAGGCCGAAGGGCAGGTGTGCTGTGTGCCCCGCCCAGAAAATTTATCAGTTACCTCAAAGTGCGATAAATCGATATAAATCTGACGGTAATCGATGCTTCCTTTTAGCAATTCACTGGCATTGGTAAACAGCTCTAGTGCCACCTCAACTTGTCTTTCTCCAATAATTTTTGTGCTGTCAAAATCATCCTTTCCAGGGCCGGTGTTGTTGAGGTTTAGATTCGGCGTCACATCGCCCGGATTTGACTGCGCGAAGGCGGCAACGAATTCATTCTCTTGCTTATAGGTAACGCCTTTTTGTCGTTCTACATTAAGCGATGCATAGCCTTTGTTGTCGCCTGAAATCAGTCGATTGAAAAAGGTCATCGAGGTTGGGTGAACGGGTAGCCAGTTTAGTAAGCCAATATCACCGCTCTGATCGACAAACTTTAGGAGAGTCATGTCTTTATCAATCGAGTCAGAGTACTGTTTTCGCTCAGCCTCCGGGTTTTGTTGATAGGCAATCAAAGAGCGATTAACGCCGGCGTTTTCTACTCGCCCTCTATTAATGTAGATATTGCCCGGTTCTAAATCTTCATGGGCTTTGCTAATTGACTCAACAATGCCGTCAACAATACTGTTGAAGTGTTGAGGGTAGAAGCCGCCGTCTAATCCCAAGTCTGTGCGTGAGTGCCAGTAGCCGGTTGGTGCCGCGTGTGTGTGGGTTGCGCTTATAATGACGTTATCGATTTGATATTGATCTGCGAATTGCTTTTTAAGACGACTCAAGACCTCAAGAGTAATATGGTGTTCAATGCTTCCAATATCGGCAGTGACGAAGGCAATGCGCTTGTTGAGTTGAGCATCGGCAATGATAAACGCTCTCGCTTTTTGGCGAATATGAATGCCTTCCGAAATCTGGTCTTCTCGACCAAACCCCCACAATTGAATCCCAAATACCGGGCCGGTTATGTCTGAAATGCCGCGACCGATGAGGTATTCATAGGGCTCTTCGCTATACGCGTTTATCGGCATTAAAAGCAATGTTATGAATAGGGTCAAGGCTTGTTTCATAAGAGTTCTCATGGCCAGTTCGGTTGCAAAAGAATAAATACTATCATGCTGATTGATAACCCAATAGCGTGGACGAGAAAGCAGCGACTTAGGAGGTGGATATCAATCATAGGCATTCTAGTTAGCTAACTAACTAGCAAGCACAGTGCTTGGTGAATTTAATCCACATGTATTGGTCAAAGTATAAAAATCAGGATCAACATGCACAATAATGGTTCGCCCCAGTGACAAGGCAGATATTGAAAGAGAGAAGTAACCGCAGAAAGCACTTACTTTAGTATCCCCTTAAAAGGTTGTGCCACGGTCGTTATTTACCCTAAACTCTTGGATGACATGCCAATGTTCGCTTAGGGGCAACTTACAGCCGGTGGCTTGCTTTTCATAAGAGGCAGTTCCATACTCATTTCGGCCGTTCGCAGTTTTCTACTATACCGCGTGAATTTCACCATGAAAGGAGCTACAGGATTAACATCAATAGGTATGTTAATCCTTATCACATAATTTAAGGGGACGAATATTGAATTTCATAAAAATCAGTTTTATCTTTGCATGCTTACAGGGCTGTAGTGCTTTACAACTTACCCCGTATACCCAATATGACGGCTTGAATAAGGCCACAATCAGCTTTGAACCAATTACCGGAGCAGTCACATACAAAGAGGCAAAACACTGTAAAGTAAGGCTTGCGTTAAACGATGAAAGAAAAAGGCCTCTTGTTAGAAGCAGTATTCAACCTAATGTGGTTTTCCCTTTTTGGGCATCGTATCAACCAGCAAAAAGCGCATGCAGCTTTTTTGGTTTTTTTGTTCCTCAAGAAAATAGAAATTACTTTCTTGAAACGGAATTTGTCGGCAATCAATGCAAGCATCAATTTTACGAGTTAATTGGTAGTAGAAAAGTTAAGACTCCAATTGAAGTGTCAATAGAGGAGAAGGCTGCAATGACTGAAAAT
>JAWUZB010000010.1:0-29337 GCA_034110505.1 Gammaproteobacteria bacterium | reverse complement strand
GCGAGATTGCTGATTAAGAACTTTCGTGAGGATGCGGTTGTAGTGCCACCGGTTCAGCCACCAAGTGGAATGAGTAATACTGATGCCTCAGGCTTGCCAGTAATTATTAATCTATTACTCGATGACGATTAGTTAAAACGGCCCCCGAGAAGGTGATTATTATTGACCGCGTATGTCACCAATACTTTGTTCAAGCGTTTTAAGTTCCGCGGCTGACTGTTGAAAGCGTCGATCCGTGGCAATTAACGTGGCCGATGCCTGATCAAATTTTTGGCGCTCGGCACTTTGGCGCTTTACTGACTCTTGCTGTTGTTGTCGTAGTTGCTCAGTTTTTTCTCTAAGTGGCGCGAGAGATTGATTTTTACCCTCCAATAATTTCTCGAGTTGTCCTATTTCAATTAATATATCGGCCCTATTTTTCTTCAATTGGCTTGTGACTCGATCGTTTTCTTGAATGTCGCTGACGATTGAATTTTGAATCGAAATTTCTCGGCTAGCGGCACTTTGGTCATTTCCTAGGTCGGCCTCAGCGCGTCTTAACTGTTGTTGCGAATCTTTTAGATCAGTCTTAGCTAAGGCAAGTTTTGACTTCGCTGAGGTCAGTTCGTCACGTTTTTTACTGGTTGCTATCTGCGCTTTTTGCAAGTCATCTTCTGACGCTCCAAGCCCCTCGGTTGTGCGACTAATGAGTCTCTTATTATCGATTATTTGAGCTTCTAGTTGTTCTCGTTTGCTGTTCCGTGTGGCCACTTGAGCCGCAACTTTATTCCAATCGCCTTGTTCATCAAGTAACTTAGATTTCAGTACTTGCTGTTGTTTTCTTAAGGCTAGCAATTCTCTGTTTTGTGAATTGATTTGCTCTTGTTTGCTGGCCAACGTTTGCTCAAATTCGACTTCGGTTTGTTGCATTTGTTGAGATTGTTGGTCGCGAAGTTGTGATTGTTGAGATGCGGTTTCAAGAATGCTTCTACGTTGTTGAAGCTCGGGCATTGATTGCTCAATGGTCGCATTAGCTGTTCTAGTATTTGCTTCAAGCCGTTCGATATTGGCGGCTTGGTTTGCCAGAGTATCAAGACTTAAACTGGTTTGCCTTTCAAGGTTTTCTATTTCTTTTTTAGCTTGTTGTAATTCTTGTTGGCTGCTTATCAGTATTCGGTTAGTACGTTCTAATTGATTTCTACTTTGCAAAAGTCGTGCTTGAGAGGCGTTAACAGTAGCCGCCAGATCAGTCAGTTGGGTTGCGGACTGCGCCGCCTGTGTTTTAACTTTTTGAGTTTCCGCCTGATTAGCCGGAACAACGCTCCACAACAGTTGTTCTATAAATTTTTCAGTTGTTTTTAACGAATTTTCTGCTTTCTCAATCTCTTGTTCTATCAGCTCAACGTTACTTTGCCCGAAGCTTGTGGCGGAGTTAAATAGCAACGTTAACAGGGAAAATAAAATGCAGCTCTTTATTTTAGCGCTGGCTCCCTTGGTGTTGAGAGTGGCGCAATTGTATTTTGGGAAGATGTCACTGTTCATGGCTAATACGCGCTGTTAGTTCTGAGGTTATAGTAAGTGTTTCTATAAAGTTGATAAACTTAATTCCGCATCGAGTCTTAGCCAAGCTAAACAAATATTGGCTTCGGCCATATATTCTCGACTATTTGATTCGATAGCGCAATGAGACCAATGTCCAATTTTCACCCGAAGCAGTTGGCATCTTCACGTCAATAGTATTTTCAGAGTTCGACCTTCGCGCAATATGCATGCAATTTTCTATACTCGATGCTGTGTTGTATTTTAATCAACTTTGCAATCGCTTTAATTTAGAGGTTAATATAAAACAGACATCTTAGTTTCGAATTTGAGTTTTGCATAAATAATGAAAAAATCTACCATCGAAATATTTTCTGACGACGATAACAATAGTGTCGTGAGGATGCCTGAGAGTGATTATCTAGGCTCGGTTATTCAGGGTGACTCACTGTTTCTACTGCATGGAGACGCGATGGATCTCTTGGAAGAGCTTAAGCATAACCCCGGGAGTTATGCGTTTTACAAAGCCTACTCAGTTGCCAAGAGCCTCGAAGGTCGACTCAATCATTTTATCGATGTGTGTTATCAGCATGGCATTAGCTTGGATTTTAGGATCGAGTGTAGCGTTTATGATTATGATGAGCCTATTTAAAAAAAGCCTTCCGTCGGCACACAACTAGTTTGCTCAACTGTCATCTCGGCAAAAGCATTATGCGCACAAGCTAAGCAAGGTTATTTTTGACCTAAGCGATTCTAGCCCCTTGAGCACGCAATCGTTTTTGCAGCTTTCTAATATCGACTTGGTCAAAGTCTTTATTACTTTCAATCGAAAGCGCTGCGGCGACACCGGCACCTTGGCCGTTAACCGCACAACACATCATGTTCCTGACGGCCGCATGCGAATCTCTATCGCCACCGGTGCTTCTACCGGTAACAATTAAGTGAGCAATATTTTTCGGCAGCATTGCGCGATACGGAAGTTGGAAATAACGCCCGGTGGTTGGTAAAATTAGAATTCCGTAGCCATCGATAAATTCAGGAAAGATGCCAATGCTGTCTTCAAAGCGACCTTGCTCTCGAACGTCAAGCGCCGTCATGTTGTAATGTGCGTCTATTTTTCGAGTATCTCGAATGCCTAGAGTCAGGCCGAAATTTCTCAGTTTGGCGTTTTCGCAACCAGGGTTGTAACGTTTCAGTGCCTCTATCGCGAGCATTGCTTTTTTACGTCCCTCTATCTCACCACGGGTAAGGTCGTCGGCGTTAGTGCCGTCAATACCGGCCAGATGCACTAAGTTTAGATATGTCAGATCACCTTGCTCTGTAACGGCCCCCCAAGTACCGGCAATGGTGCTTAAATTTTTTGGTATTAAACCGGCATCACGGGCTTTATCAAACGGTTTTTTTAGAAATGGCGAGAACATACCGTCTTCTTTGCCAGTGGTTTCTATTGTCCATTCGCCACCGGCCCAGTCAGCATAGGTATGTGGGTCAGCTTTCACGTTGTCGATAAATTTTTGTTTATTAACGCCATTCATGGAGAACATTACTGATGCGGCCATCATATGTTCTTTAGGCGTTTTATGAACCACCGCGCCAGCACGATAGGCAATGTCGGCATCACCGGTAGCATCGATTACGCGCTTGGCTAAAATGGCTTCTCGGCCTGATTTGCTTTCGACGATCACACCTTTGATAACACCATCTTCGACAATCGGGGCGACCACAGTTCGGTGTAGCATTGGTGTTATGCCGGCTTCTTGGACAAGTACGTCTGCTACATATTTAAAGGCTTCGCCATCAATTGCATGGCTGTCTGATTGAGGCTCTGGGGTGGCGGCGCCCATACTCTTTGCGCGCTCTTCAAATTCAATGCCAATGCCCTCGCTATCAACCGTTTTAGGATGGCGATACCATGCAAAACCCTCAACGCCAACCTGCGTTATATTGCCGCCAAAGCAGCCATAACGCTCGAGCAAGGTAGTCTCAGCGCCCTCACGAGACGAAGCTATTGCTGCTGCAAGTCCAGCTGGGCCACTGCCAACAACTAAAACATCAGTCGTGTGAATCACGGGTGTTTGGCGTGCTACTTCGTTAATAAAACTCATTAGGATTAACCGTCAATTTGATAACAAACAATTGGCTAGTTTAAACCCAAAACCGTTAAGTTAATCTTAGTTTTTTCACTAATGTGAACTCCTCGAGTATGCTCGGCTAACATGATTGACGGATTCAAGTGGGTTATTAGAAAGAAATTGCGTTCATTTTAATAGCCTATGCAGGTTACTATTTGTGCAATACGTTTGAGCAGTCAATTAGCTCGAAATTAAAACACTTATAACTTTACAGGATACGCCATGTTTAAAAACTCGATGCTCTTAGGCTTAAGTTTATTCTTACTCTTACTCTTACTCAGCGCTTGCAGTGATAACAGTTCGAGTAAATCGGATGCTATCTCGAGCAGCTCAGTCGATGCCAAAGTTGAGGTCGTTGATGGAACTTTGTCAGAGCCCTTAGCGGCAGAATCAGCCCCTTTCGTAGAAGACATTGACGTTGCTAAGGATTACCATTCCTTGTCAAACCCTGAGCAAGTGCTGGTTAAGCATATTGCCTTAGATTTAAGCCTCGATTTTGATCAGAAGGTGATGCGAGGAACCGCGGCTCTCGACTACCAGAAGGTTGATCCTGCGGCCAAGGTTTTAATTCTAGATACCAATGATCTAAGTATCAATAAAGTCACCAGCGGTGATCAGGAGTTATCCTTTACGTTACAGTCGGACGATTCTTTTTTGGGTTCGGCCTTAGAAATAGTCTTGCCTGAAAACGATGCTCGAATCGTAATTGACTACGCAACTTCGCCGCAGGCTAGCGGTGTGCAATGGTTAACTCCAGTACAAACAGCCGGTGGTAAGCAGCCGTTCTTATTCACGCAAGCGCAAGCAACACATGCTCGTAGCTTTATCCCGCTACAAGACTCGCCTCAGGTACGGGTAACCTATGAAGCAATAATTCGAACACCTAAAGAATTGTTAGCGGTAATGAGTGCTGCAAATGATCCACAAACAGAGCGTGACGGTGTATACGAGTTTAATATGCCGCAGGCCGTACCCTCATATTTGATCGCGTTGGCGGTAGGTGATCTAGAGTTTAAAGCGATGGGTGAACGAACCGGTGTTTACGCTGAGCCTAGTGTTCTAGATGCCGCCGCCGCTGAATTTGAAGACACAGAGTCTATGTTGATAGCCACTGAGAAAGCCTATGGCCCATATAGTTGGGATCGCTATGACTTACTGATTTTACCGCCGTCATTTCCATTTGGCGGCATGGAAAATCCGCGACTTTCATTCATTACACCAACGGTTATCGCCGGTGATAAAAGTTTGGTATCTCTGATTGCACACGAATTAGCACACTCATGGTCAGGTAATGCGGTAACCAATGCAACTTGGCGGGATCTCTGGTTGAATGAAGGTTTTACTACTTACCTGACTTATCGAATCATGGAAAACGTGTACGGCAGCGATCGATTTAATATGGAAGCGGTATTAGGTTATCAGGATTTACAGGCGGACTTAAACAGTCTAGAGGCTAACGACCAAATCTTAGCAATTGATCTGCGCGGCCGCGATCCTGATGACGTATTCTCAAATATTCCTTACGAAAAAGGTGCGCTATTTTTACGTGAGGTTGAGCACAAAATTGGTCGTGATAATTTTGATGCATTCTTGAAAGACTACTTTAAAGAGTTTGCTTTTCAGAGCATTACCACCGATCAGTTTATTGACCATCTTAAGAAAACCCTTTTAATCGAGTATGCTGATAAGTTAGAACTTGCACGAATTGAACAGTGGATTTTTGCAGCAGGTTTGCCAGATGCTGCACCGGTGCCAGAATCCGATGCGTTTAGTATTGTTGATACGGCTCGCAGCAATTGGCTGGCGGGAGAACTGGCGGTTGATAGCATTGACACCGCGGATTGGACAGTGCATCAATGGTTATATTTTTTAAATAATATGCCAGAGGCTATGAGCCAAGAAAATATGCTGGCCTTGGATAAGGTGTTTGACCTTACTGATTCGAAAAACAACGAGATTGCACATAGTTGGTTGTTGATGTCGGTTAAAAATTGGTATACGCCAGCATTGCCGCGACTACACGCATATCTAACCAGCATAGGTCGTAACAAGTTGGTAAAGCCTCTGTATCGCGAGTTGTCTAAAACTGAAAAAGGCAAAGCACTTGGTCGCAAAGCCTTTGCCCAGGCAAAGCCTGGTTATCATCCGTTAACCGTCAAGGCGAATGAGGGTTTCGTTAACTAGACCGCTGAATTTGAGACGTTTGTTTGAATAATCAAACGTCTCGACTATTCGCTTTCTCAGGTAAGTCGAGCATGATAATTGGTTCCGCTTTAAGCTAGATTGGCAGATGATCGGCTGGTGTTACTTATGTCGGCTAGCCAACTCTCGCGACCCACTCTTTAGGGCCGAATAAAACCGGCATCAAGTTCTAAAGCATGTGTATTGGTGATCGGCCAGCCTGGCTTGTTTGGGTCTTCCTCAAAATACTTGAGATTTTGCTGCAGAAAATCTTTGAAGATCGAACCGCTTAAATGAGCACTAAACGCATCAGCGTCTCGATAGGCTTCGATAAAGGTTATGTCGGTTTGTTGATGGTTTGGAATAGAACCCGGTGATGGTATTAATACCTTATCTGAGCTATCGAGTGGCATCGGTGCGTCAAGGTGTATTAAATATATTAAGGTTCCTAACTCTTCAGACTGAATCAGCTCAGCCGCTAATGCTAGGTTATGTAAAAGCTCGGGCGTTAAGCCGTCTTTAAGCTTCCATTTCGATGTTAATCTAACCATTTTTTTGCCCCTTCAACCCACTTTGATGCGTCCCTACACGATAATATCCTTTAGTAACATTCTATTCAGCCGGGGCATATATGTCTATAACACATATAGACTAGACTATTGTTCATCACTTATGCGAAAATAATACTCGTCCGAATACACGCTTATTGCTCGCACATTATTATCGGCGACTCGGCCGCGGGCCTTGTTGTTCAGCCTGACAACTCAGCTAAATTGAAAATACGATCAAGCATGGTCGCTTTACCATAGGCAACAACTCCACTTTATATTAGGCTGAGGGTATACGCCCTTACTCGTTCATCTTGAAAGCCTTTATGCACCATGAAACCGACCTTATTCGCGACCAAGAGCAAACCCGAGAGACGGTCTGCTCGCTGGATTGTGCGGATACCTGTAGCCTAAAAGTTGATATTCGAGATGACCAAATCGTGCGCGTGCGAGGCTCTAAGGCTAATCCTTTTACCGACGGTAAAATTTGCAGCAAGGTAGCCAAGGGATTGGTTGAGTGGGTGCATGGAGATAAACGTATCAGCACTCCGTTACGCAGGATCGGCGAAAAGGGTGAGGCTAAATTCGAAGCTATCTCTTGGCAGCAAGCCTATGCCGTTATCAAGCAAAAATTCGATGCGATCGCTGAGCAATATGGCTCTCAAGCAATTTTGCCGCTTAAGTATGCTGGGCCGATGGGGGTCCTGTCTGTTGGCTCAATGGATTCTCGTTTTTTCAATCGGCTAGGAGCATCGCAATTAGATAGTGTGCCTTTATGCGCTGGGGTATCGGCGGCTGCATGGACGTCTGTACTGGGTGATGTGGGTGGTATTGCGCATGCCGAAATGGCCGACTCTAAACTAATTGTTATTTGGGCTAACAACATTACTGTTGGTCATTTACATCTAATTAAGTTAATACGAAATGCCAGAAAAGCGGGCGCCAAAGTTGTTGTGATTGACCCGAAACGTATTCGCATCGCCGACGACGCCGACTTATTTTTGCAAATTAAGCCAGGCACCGATGTTGTATTAGCCTATGCCGTAGCCAATCAAATTCGCCTGTTAGGCGGTTTAGACCAAACGTTTATCGATCAGAACGTCGATGGTGCCGAACAGTTTCTGGCTGAGGCCGCTAAGTGGTCTCTTGAAAAAGCCGCTTTCGAATGTGGATTGAGTGAAGATCTGATTCGACAGTTCGCTAGTTATTGGTGTTCGCTCAGGCCTGCATCATTGAGTATTGGTGTTGCTATGGAGCGTAATCGCAATGGCGGATCAGCGATTAGAGCGGCGATGGCCTTGCCGCTATTGACCGGTAATTTTGGTCCGCGTGGTGCGGGTATTTGTAATCCGTCATCGTACTTTGATATTGATCGCGATAGTTTGAAGCGGCCAGATTGGATAAAAGCGGGAACACGCACAATCAACATTCTCGATGTCGGCCAGCACATTGTAGAAAATGATCTAGAGCAGCCAATTAAGGCGCTATTTATTTATAACCATAACCCGCTTGCGGTTCACCCGCGCCAAGCCTTATTAAAACAGGCATTCAGTGATAAGGATTTATTTATCGTTGGCTTTGATCTGACCATGACCGATTCGATGGCCTTCGCTGACATTGTTTTACCTGCTTGCAGTTCTATGGAATATAGCGACGTCTATAAGGCTTACGGCCACACCGTATTGCAGCGCTCGGAGGCCGTTATTCCAGCGGTCGCCGACGCCAGGCCAAACACTCAAGTGTTTCGAGAGCTAGCTGAAGTATTTGCTTTTGATGAGCCAGAGTTTCGACAAAGTGATGAACAAATGTTATCGGCTGCGATCAAGTCTTTACCCGCGATGGGGCAGTCTGTTGACGGCGGGCTAGATGCCAATAGCAACTCGGCGTTCCGGTTAATTGCGCCAAATTCAAAGCCGAAGCGAGCCATGTTGTTTAATCAAAGTGAGCAAAATCGAGCTGGCTTGGGTGTGCCGCAGTATCAGCCACGTGAGCAGATTCGTGAGTTCACCCTGATTAGTCCAAGTTCAGACAAACGCATCAATTCAACCCTCGGGGGCTCTAAAGCTAATGATCAGGAGTATCAGGTTGAGATGAACCTACACGACGCCAAGGCTAAAGGTTTAGTCGCAGGCCAAAAAGTCGCGCTCGTGAATGATCAAGCAGAAGTGCGGCTGCAGCTGGTTATCTCTGACAAGGTTAAGTCCGGACTGGTTTATGTGCCTAAGGGCGCGTGGTTAAGCAGCAGTGAATCGGGTTTGACGGTTAATGCGCTGATTCCAGGTGACAAAGCCGATATGGCTGACGGCGCCTGTTATAACGATACTCAGGTTGATGTTTACCCTCGCTAAGGTCAAGTCTATGCCTTACTGAGTTATCCAAAGCCTTACTTAACAAACAAGGGTTTTCACCTCTGGGCTGGCTGATGTGTGTAGACTCAGCAATACAACAGCGCGGATTCAAACATCATGCTTTATTCAGCTAACTGACGATTCTAATAAGCAATTTAAAATAGTAGAGAGAATGGTAAATGGAAGAAAAACGGAAAGACCTTATTGCCTCCAAGCAAAAACAATTAATAAATACCATTGTCGCTAAACTCAGTCAGCGGCATCCGTCGTTTTATTATTCGGCTACGAGTGAGATAGCCTATGAAATAGAGCTCTATATTAAACAAGCAGATGGATTGAGCCATGACGAACTCGAAGTGCTAAAGGGTTTGAGTCGCAACGATATTCAAATGATATTAAGCCTTCACAGCGACTAGGTGAGTTATTTTTGCTGCAAGCTATCAGCAGAAGGCTTTAATAGAAATAAACATAATAGGGCGATTGTGGCCAGTATTGACGAAAGGATAAACGGTGCTCCAGGAAAGTAAACTGAATTTTCTGCAGCGGTAAAATACGAAAGACTGGTGTTGTAGATTAGTGGCGCGGCTAACGCCGCCAGTGCCGCTATGCTTCCATTGAAACCTTGTAGCTCGCCTTGTGCTTGGGCCGGAGTTCTACGGCTCATCATGGCATTGATACTTGGCATCACCATGCCCTGAAAGCCGACAAACAAGCAGCCTATTAGTGCATAGGTTGGATTATCAATAAATGCAAAAAAGATCATGCCAGCGATTGCCGCAAATAGACCAATGATGGCGGTGATTCTCTCGCCAAAATGATCAACCATCCGACTTAATACAAACACCTGAACCAAGGCCATTGAAATTCCCACAATACTCAGAGAAAGCCCAATAGTTCCACTGTTCCAGGAGTACTTAATAGCTGAAAAATAAGACCAGATAATTGGGAAAACGTTAGTGCTAGTTACCCAGATAAAATAAATCAGGGCGATGCCTAACACGCCTGGTAGTTGACGCAACGCGATCAGCGCGCCAACCGGGTTGGCGCGTTTCCACGAGAATGCACGTCTAGACTCTTCTGTCATCGTCTCTGGAAAGAAAAACCAACCATATACGAAAGTCATCGCGGCCATCGCTGAGGCGACAAAAAAAGGAGTTCTGGTTCCATATTCGCCGAGCATTCCACCGATGGCTGGGCCGATCATAAACCCAATGCCGAAGGCAGCGCCGACTAAGCCAAAGCCCTTAGCTCTATCTTTGGCGTCGGAAACATCGGCCATCACCGCATTCGCTGGTCCAAAGATAGCGCCTAGACCTCCAGCGATTGAGCGACCTATAAATAGCCAAAATATCGACGGTGCAAAGCCCATCAATAAGAAGTCGATACTAAATCCAGCGAGGGATAGAAGGAACACTGGGCGTCTGCCAAAGCGGTCTCCCAAATTGCCGACTAATGGGCCCATTAAAAACTGAAAAACAGCGTAGGCCGAGGCAATGAATCCGCCAATGAGAGTCGCTTCTGATAGGCTAACCCCCTCTAATTCAACAATTAGATCTGGCAGTACCGGCATAATAATGCCAAAGCCCATGGAATAAGCGCATACGGTGATCAGTACAAAACGAGTCGCGTTGGCTTTCTCTTTAGCTGAAATCATTTTGCCCAGTTTTTGACATTAACGTACGACGAATATTTTTGTTGGCGAGCAAACAAGGTACTTGGATAACTCAGCTTTGTATAAGTCTTCGCAGCGTTCAATCAGGCTTGGCAAATCGCCTTCGGTCATGCCGACGGTGCTGATAGATTTTAAGATCTTGATTTCGTGTAAACCACCCTTTGCGATTTTATTCGGCACGTCTAGCACCGCCTCTAAGGGCATTGAGATCATCGGAATAATGGGCACTTGAGCGCGGATCGCGATTTCAAAAGCGCCACGTTTGAAGGCTTTCATTTTGCCACCTTGGCTCCGAGTTCCCTCTGGGAATATCCATATGTAGCAGTTGTCACTGTTCAAACGCTCTACCGCGAGTTCGATACTTGAACTATTTTTACCTTTAGCGTTACGGTCCACCATTATATTATTGGAGGCATGGAATAGTCTGCCCCAAAATGGAATTTTGAGTAACTCCTTCTTACCAATAATAACAGCGTTCTTAGGGAAAACAGGGCCCTGTAATAGCGGGTCAAAGTTCGATTGATGATTCATTATCACCACCGCGGGCCCGGCAATCATATTCTCGCGACCAATAACTTTAACCTGAATGCGCAAAGCGATACGCACCCCAAAGTTGAGTGTTTTAGCGTATGCCCACGCAAGCCATTTTTTGTGGTTAAATGGAAAAGACATGAGATAAAACACAATGGAAACGAGGGTGCACCAAATAGCAACTAGGCCTATTTTGATGTTGTATTGAATGAGTCTAAGAATACTGATCATGCGTTTACGAGTAAGGGTGAGGAGAAACTAAATGAGGGTGTTGGCCAATTTAAGGTAACAGTAGAGTTGGCAACTGAAGTCATGGAGTTTGTATAATAAGCCTAGTTTAGCCTTTTGCTGTAATATATGAGTGAGGTAGGCAAGATTAATTTGAAACAAGCAATAAAATGACTTAAGAATATCAATATCAAGAGCGGCAGGTCGAGTCAATGGGCAGTAAGGAGATCGGTGTTGGTACTGGGCGGACGAGTGGGTATGCCTCGTTTTTCTTGGGCTTTCTGAGTCTCTTAGGCGTACTTGCCTTTCTCTATCCTGAGTATCTTACAACGGCTGAGCTAAGAGACCCCAGTGCTGCAAAATATTCTTAAGTAAGGCATCCACTTCTCGCTATTCTTTGGCTTAGTGACCTTTTTTCTGCGTAAGCGCAGGTTGATGGAATTTGCGGGAGTTGGGTTAACCAGCCTAGCGTTTGCTTTAGGTGGGTATTCTGTATTTATTGGCGACGTCGCGCAAAGCCATTAGCACGGGCTGTCGATTGGTTAATTCTGGCTTTTTTACTGTCGACCGTTGTCTTCACAATACTCGAAAAGTTCTTTCCGAAATACTGAGAACAGGTGATTTTATGTAAGGAATGGCCGCTGGATTTCTTTTATTTTTGCATAAACCACTTGTTGATCTCGGCGGTTATTCTAGTCGGCAACTATGTCGGCAACTATGTCGCAACTATGTCGCAAGTGTGTTCGGCTTCGCGGTCAGCGATAGCCTTAGAGAAACCGTTCAGTGGTTACCGCTAGCAGTGCAGGTGGTAATGGTACTGTTGACTGCTGATTTTATTCTTTACTGGGAGCATCGAATGTTCCATGAGTCGCCTAAATTGTGGCGCATTCATGCTGTGCATCATTCGGTTGAAACCATGGATTGGTTAGCCGGTTCTCGTGGTCAGGTGTTGCAGGTCTTCATTGAGCGGACCTTAGTAATTGTTCCTTTATATTTAATAGGCCCGGATAAAGCTGCGCTGGATATTTATGTGACCTTCGCCGCGCTGCAAGCAATTGTGATTCATTGCAACTTAGGCATTCCCTTCGGGCCGTTGAAATATATCTTTGTGACTCCACCGTTTCATCACTGGCATCACAGCTCTGAACGTCTGGCAATTGACACCAACTACGCGGCTCACACCACGTTGTTTGATCGACTATTTGGCAGCCACCATTTCCCCGGTAAACATTGGCCCGCTCATTACGGCACCACTGAGCGTTGACTCAGAGACTATCTTGGGCAAATGAAATATCCGTTTTCCAGAAAATAGTAACGCTTGGCCTTGATTGTTAATTGGCAAGTAACAAAAAAGCCCCTAGCTATATACGCCAGAGGCTTTTTTTATTACCACTCTTATCAATCGAGTAGTCAGTCCCGATATTTACAAGTCGGCGGCTGCTACGTTTTCGATGGTTGTCCACTGCTTGTCAGCCTCGACGATATTATCGGCTTTGTCTTCGACCCAAACTTCATAAACGTCTAGGTTTTTATTCACGTACAGCTTGCCGTCAACAACTTCAAAGGCCTTACCATCTATTTCAAACTTCTTACCTAAAGCTGCTCCATAGGCACAGAAGCCGCCAAATTTTGGTGCGTACTTACTGGGGTTGGCGGTAAATTTATCACGGTTAGCGGCGCTAGAAAAACGGTAAATCGCATCATTATGTACGGCGGTGAATTTTACATTACCTTCAACAGCTGCGTTTTCGGTAAAATAGGCGACGGCGTCGTGGCCGGACAAAATCACTCCGTTGGCATCTGTTTCACTGTTGTTTCCGGCGAAACTTAAAGTGCTGAAAAGAATCGCTGAAACGGCTACTAGGCGGGCTAATAAATTTGTTTTTTTCATCTTAGTTCTCCGAAGATGTTAGTGTATTAATCGTGCAGTCGAGTGAGCCAATTAGAGCCTCACTTTGACTTTTGAATTATACTGATAAGCAAATTAATAAATATGCTCGGTCTACCGAGATTTATGTCGAATCGTTTATGAATGCCGTTAACCAACTTTTTGCTCCGCTAAAACTTGAAGCCAATGTGTTTCACAATGGCCAGTACTGCGGTGCTTGGGCGATTGATATTTCTGGCAGCCAAAAAATGACCTTTCATGTGGTGGTGCGGGGCACGTGCTACCTAAAGGTTGCTGACCAAGTGACGAGGCTTGTTGAAGGCGACGCGGTTTTCTTCCCTAATGATTCGACGCATGTAGTGAGCAATTTCCCGGATCAAGAAATCGAACTAAATAGCGTCGCATCTGAGCCGATGTCAGCGCTCTTGACTGAGCCGTCTACTGGCCTTGTTTGCGGTGATTTCGGGCACCAACACCCTTTGTTTGAACGCATTGTTAAGCAACTTCCCGAAGTCATATTGATACGCCGTGACCCGCACTCGGCTAGTTCTAAAATAATCGACCTAGTATTAGAGGAGTCGGCCTCATCTGGTGAGCAGACTAGTGTGTTATTGAATAGGCTCTCAGACTGTTTATTTTTATTGATGGTGAGAGATCATCTAGACGTTGAAAGCGGTATTTTTGCTGGCATGTCTCATCCGAAATTAGTGCGCGCGATCGCGCTTATGCATCGTGATCCAGAGCAGAAAATCAGCTTAGAGCAACTCGCTGCTGAAGCGTTAATGTCTAGATCTGCATTCTCCACACTGTTCAAGTCCATCGTCGGGCAGTCGCCAATCGACTACCTAAAGCAATGGCGTATTACCTTGGCGTATCGTTGGTTGGTCGACGAAGGTATTTCAACTTATGAGGCGGCACTCCGCAGTGGCTACGAAAGCGAGTCTTCCTTTTCAAAAGCCTTTGCCAGTGTGATGGGCTTCGGTCCAGGTAAAGCGCGCGCTGAATTAAAACCATAGCTAATTCTGGTGACTGCTTGGGATCGAGACTATAGGGAATAGGGCTGGCCGGCTAAGATTTTGACTAAGCCGTTCATAACTCTATAGGTTCCCCATAACCAGGCGATGCCTAATATCGCAAAACCGACTAATACGTAAGTGAGTATTCCGCCGATAATCAACCATAGGAGGCTCCACCAAAACACTCGTGTGGCGTTGACTAAATGACTATGGTAGATGCTGCCTAGGGAGCCTTTTTTTTTGATCATAGCCCAGATCGCGCCGAGCAATAGCGGGATTGCGGTGAACAAACCCAGTGCCAGCAAGATGTATGAAAGGAGAGCATGAGTCTTGTACTCACTGCCAACTAACGATGATGTATTAATAACTGCGCTCATATTTTAGTCGTATGGTTGATCAATAGCTTAATTCGGTTTTATAATGAACTTGACGGGCAAAATTGCCGATGTTTTACGCAGAAAGCTTAACATCTACTATCAAATTTTTAAAAAATCAAGAAACTTAATTAGCGGTCTTTACTATTAAGGCTAATGATTAAAGTAGGGATTTCAACCCCAAATAATTAAGGGTGGTAGATTTTTCGATAAATTCCAACCGAATTGAAATCGCTGGCTTCGGCTAAATCTGGCACAGTACAGCTGTGGTAACGCGCAGTCTCGAACATGCCCGTTAATTCGGAGGGCTTAACCCGCGAGTCAGCGATAATTAAGTCATCGTAAGCGCGCATGAAATTGGTCAATAGAGCCATGTTATCTCGGTCGTAGAAGACGTCGGCGACCAACAGTAAGGAACTTGATTGATCGACATCGAGATGTTGTAAATTGTCGCCTATTTCTACCCTAGCTCGATTTAGCTTAGCGTTGATTTGAGTCGCACGTAAGGCGTTTTGATCTAGGTCTATGGCAATGCTTCGAGCCGCTCCAGCGATCGCCGCTGCGATGGCTACAACGCCGGAACCGCAACCGAAATCGATTACGGTTTTATCTTTTACTTCTTCAGGATGATCTAATAGATAGCGTGCCATAACTTGTCCGCTGGCCCAACAGAAAGCCCAGTAGGGTGGATCATCGATTAAGAATTCTACTTGATCTTGAGTCAGTTCAGACTGCCGGTAGGCGCTATCGATTAATGCTAGTTTGATCTCGGCAACCATTGGTAGCTGTTGTATCACAAGCTTTGCCGCCGGTACTTTGGCTTGCATGGCGTGCTGCAGGCAGAGCAACGATAGCTTAAAACTCGACATGGTAAATGTTGCTTGCTGTGGGTAAGTTCCTTCTAACCCACGGCAAACTGGTATGACTACTTAGCGAGTTCTTGTTGTAACATTTTGACTAGATCTTCTTCGTTGAACGCATAAGGTTGATCTTGGTTGAGTTGCACGGTTTTTTCTAACATAGCCTTAATTATTGCCGTAGCTTCATTTGCATTAGGCGTTACCATATAGCGCATCTGTGGTGATTGGTTGCTGATGAAATGTAACGCAGCGTTAGCGACATCTTGAGGGTCTTTACCTTCACTTACCTTAGCTAGGGCGGCCACCGTGCCCGCACGTTGTTGAGGGAATTGCGTATCGGCAGGCCAATAGTCGCTGTCTAGAATGCGTTTACGAGCGGTGTTGCCAATTTGTGAGGCATAGTTACCTGGTTCAATCACGCCAACGGTTACGCCAAAGCGAGCCATCTCAGCCGAGAGTGCTTCGGTATAGGCTTCGATCGCATGTTTACTCATCGAATAGTGGCCGAAAAAACCACTTGCGCGGATGCCGGCAATTGAACCGGTTGTAGCAATACGGCCCTTGCTCTCAATAATCATTGGTGCAAATGCTTGTGTAACACGGTATGGGCCATAAACATTAACATTCATTTGGTATTCGAGTTCAGCAACGTCGACTTCTGTTAGCGGTCCGAAAATGGCAACGCCTGCATTATTAATCAATCCATATAAGCCACGGCCTTTGGCGGCGACGGTTTTCACCGCTGCGTCAATTTCGCTTTGAACCGTGACGTCGATTTTAATTGCTTCGACGTTTTCCATCGCCTCTAAGCGTTTCATATCCGCTTCTTTACGCGCGCCAGCGTAAACCAAGAAACCATTACTAGCGAGAGTTTCAGTCATCTTCAAGCCAAGGCCAGACGTGGCACCGGTTATTAGTACTGCTTTTTGATGCTTATTGGCTTGGTGCTTAGCGTCTTCATGATGTGCCGCAAGGCTCAATGTAGAGAATGCTGCGATAGACAGTAATATAAATGTGCGAAAAATTTTCATTGTTTACTCAAGGTATGTTTTGGATTACGCGAGAGTAGTGCAAGCTAAGCAAGAGCGCAATAATGCTTTAGCTCGTGGACTATAAAAATCAGCGGCGCAAAACTGTTTGGCGCGGTTAAGCTTCGGGCCTTAAAATGGCAAACTTGAAAGAACCAGCGTTTGTAGCTCAACAAAGCTCATAACGTTTCCATTCAGTTCGATTTTTTGGCCAAGCTCAAGATCTAACTGGTAGCTATCACTGTCTGCCGCGACTAACGAGCTGCGAGCGATGAATGCCGCGACCAATGGCTGACTATCAATGAGAGCTTTATCTAATGAGACATTAAGTAATAGATAAATCTTTTCTAAAGCGTCGTCAGGATTACTTATAAGCAGTGATAATTGCTCGATGGTGAGCGAGTCAAGGAGCTTCATATCTAACGCGACCTTGTTTTGTTTACCGTCTAATTCAGCGCTCGCATTAGCACTTAGTTCCAGACCCCGCTTAAGCATACCTTCCAAAATAGGCATTAATTGGGCCATTTTCAGTGGCTCAGTTTGTGGCTCGCCGTTGCTTTCCAGTGCGTCAAAAGTCTCGCCTTGTAATCGTTGCGCAAACTCTTGATATTGAATAACAGACTGTTTATCTAAACCTTTGAAATCGAGGCCAAGATCTATATCTTTAATGCTTTCAAAGGATGAACCCTGTGAGGTCACTTGGTCTATCGAAAACAATACCTTGCTCGACAGTGTATCGCCCTGATCATTCGCATTAGAGAGCACCGACAGACCTGTAGCCGTTGTTTCGCCTAACGGGCCTTTGGTAGTGAAGTGCTCTAGTTTGATCAGCATGTCACCGGTAAAAAGAGATCCAACAACTTGAGCGAATTCACCCTCGAGAGTCATTTTTCCGACTGAAAGTTCCTCGCCATTGCCAGTCATTTCAAAGGCATCGCTATTGCCGCTGATATGAAATTCTGATGCTTCAGCATTGGTCGACACCGAAATAAGCGCATCAGGAAAATTTAGCGTTGCGCCATCAACCTCAAGGTCTTTAACTTTCTCGAGAGAGAGTGACTGAGTAATTCCTCCAAATATAGAGATTGAACCGAATACCGAGATAGGGTCTTCGCCGTCTAAGTTTTCGGCAACAAATTTACTGTAGCTCGATTCCCCTTGTAGTGCGCAACGGTAATCTATGCCAGTAATACCATGGTCACTTTCGCAGACATAGATAATGTCTCCGAAATCCTTTACGAAATTGTCGAAGGCAATTGGTGGAGTGTATTTGTAGCGTGCGTTGCTGCTGCGTAAACCGCGGTCATAGTGAAGCACTTCTGTAGACCCATACTCAGTCGACGATGCGTTCATCTTAGCGACCAATCTTAGAGTCTCAGTTTCAGCAACTTTACCAGTGACGTAAGGCGCGGCAATAAATAACAGTGCGATTAGTAAGCTTGTAACAATAATGGGCTTTTTCAAAATGAACTCAGTTTCAATAATTTTGGAGATGATAATAGGAGTGTTATAGTACAAAAAAACAGCTAGAAAGATTAGGGTATTAAGATGCGTTTTATACTAATTGTAATGACCTTAGGCTTAGCCGCATGCATGCCTAGGGGAGTCGATGCTCCAACTATGGGGTCTGAACGCCCTGGACTAGGGTCAAAGCACAGCATTCAGATGACGGCACAAGAGTGCTCTGAAGCTGGCGGACTGGTTGTTGGTGATATCGGCGATGGACAGGTTCATAGAGCCGGCTATCTGTGCGCCAATGGAGAAGTTCCATTGGGCACCATTGTTCCAACTACAGGACAGCCTAAGGCTACCGACGGAGCGGTTTGCTGCGGTAATTAGAGCTTAGCTGGGGGTGGCTGTGTTTTTAGCCACGACTTATGATTAGACTCGAGAATGGTGACATTCTGTTTAGTCGTTGATACTCGCTCCCACATTTGAATATAGGCTTCGGCCGAATTCATTGCCGCTTGATAAACTCGCTCACCAGAGCGCTCGCGAATTTCCTGTAAGTGATCGGCCACCATGCCGTAGTGGGCCATGCCAACTTTGTTATAGTCAAACTTTTTCAAGCCGGACTGCTGTACTTCAAAGACCAATCCGAACTCTGAGGTAAAAGGATATTTCAAGGGCGCTGTGGCAACATCTTCGCGCGGCTTTGCCTGATTTGCCAAGCCAGTCATATCAGTACCAATGCCGACGCCGGGCAGAAATTTTGTTTGTTCTATTACCTCTAAATAGGCGGTGATTTCTTTTTTTAGTCGGTAGGCATTACGGTTATACGGCGCAACAAATCCGCCAACATGAATCATTCTTTTAGTGTTGTTGTGAATCCCACCGTCTTTAGCCTTAGACATCCAGCTATGCGACGACACGACACCGCTGTAATTACGAGACTCGACAATATCCATAATATCAGATGCACTTTTGGCGCTCGTATGGTCAAGCTCAATCAACATATTTAAGTCAATCAAGCGGTTTACTAAATAGCCACCTAAGTCGGTTAAGCCCAATTGATTGCAATGCTGAATATCGGCGTCATAGTCGGGTGCTGAGGTCAGAGTGTTGATGATTGCTCCGATGATTGGTGTGTCGCCAATAAATGGAAACCCTTTGCTCATGGCGGCGCCTTGGGTTTGCTCATCACACTGCTCGGTGTTGAACAGGTGTCCGGTGCTTTTATATTGCCCCGCATTCATCGCGCCATCTTCTACGCGTGAACCGGCGAGACGGTTATCGAACTTATGCGTAGGGTAAAGTGAGCGAACTCCTAGCTGATAAAGTTCTAAAAGATTTTTTTCCAGCGAGGCTTCGGTGCAATCATCGTTTACCCCGCAATCCAACACTTCAGATGCTTCGGCACCCAGTATTACCGCGAGTTGGCCATTAGCGATAACTTCTCGTGCTTGTTGTGGTGAGGTGACTATGCGTAAAAAACCTTTACCTGGCCCGCCAGCTTGCGCATCTATATAGTCTTGCAGTTGATAACTGCGCTTAGCTTGTAGTCGTAAGCTGTCCATGGTGCTACAGCTATTAGTGTTGACCCAAGATGCTGGATTTACATTTTTCTGTGTTTCACAGAGAAGTTGGCTTTCAACAAGGTGAGAGACCATGATTCTGACGCCGCCTAAGTAGGCCCTCTCGATCCATCGGTAATAGTAGTCTGTGTGGCTTTCCTCATTATTATTTGGCCAATAGGGGAACTTTGGCCAGCCCTGAGTTGCGTGGCGGGCGCTTGGATCATCATGCGAGAATATGTTGCCAATAAGGTCGAGCGAACCATTTGGACCGTGAATATGCTCGCAGTCGCCTAGTGCATAAGGTACCCCGAGCAGATCAAAGGCGGCACCGTGAACAAATTTTCCGCCAACGAATTCGTAAGAGGTTATATGCGTATGAGCATCGACCAAACCTCGTATCGGTAAATCTACAGAGCCCTTTAAGACACTTCGATCACCGCTAACATTGAGCGAAATTTCAGGATAGGCTATACAGTACTTTTGCGGCTGTAAAAGTGCTTTGAATGAGGTTTTTCCGTTTTCAAATTTGACGCTTGTGCCTTGACCGTTATATTGATTGTTTTCTGATAGATGCCAAATTGTCTCCTTACTTGCTTTAGACGCCGAGTTTAACGATGCGTCGATTAAGTTTTGGTATTGGTCGTTAAGTAAAAAATGCTTAAACGTAGTTGGCTTAAAATAAAATTGACCAGCATGCTCCACGTTAGGTTGATTAAATCGGTAGCCACCATCTACCTCGAGTGATAAATACAATTTATCCGTCGATTGCAGTGAGAAGCAGCCTTGCGCTAAGCTGTCGATTCTGTCGGCATACGCAACGCATGAAAATGTCGTTGATAAAGCAATTAAAATAGTCCGAAACAAAATAAACCGAAACATAGGCGAGTAGTCAAAAGATGGATAGTGGAGTCGGCTCACTATACAATATGTGCCAACGCTGATCGACAGAACAGGTCTCATTAAATAAAGGGGTTAGACGAGTGTTAAATAATCAGAGCCGGTTGAATAAGTTAGCAATAATGCTGATTTATCTTGTGATTGGTATTGCCGCTAGTATCTTATTTAGTTACCTGACAGAGTTATATGTCGACCTATTTGGTGAGACATCTACACCGATGACAAAATTAGTTGCCTCAACCGTGAGTATGTTGATATGTCTACTAGTCGTTTTTGCCGCCAACCTGTTTAGCCTTAAACTCAGCAGCATCAGTTTGGGTGTCGCCCTTAGCGTGGTAATGTTTGCCTGGCTTTATATCATTGGCCCCGGCGTAAGAGCCCCAGTGCCCATTTATATCACCTTGGTATCATTTCCGTATAACGTCAATATGTTGGCTACTGTGCTGATGCCATTGATTATAGGTCGTGCTTTCGCTGCCGCATTAAGCCAGCGTACGATACAAAAGTTACCTTAGAGAATTAGCGCATGAAATGGATAGTGAGAATTTTTATTAGTCTGCTTGTTTTGTCTCTGCTTGCTTTGGCGGTCTTATTGCTGCCAGCGCATTTACAGGTGCGAGGCGTAAAGCCGGTTTTACCAGACGACGCTGAATTACTAGCACTTCGCGGTGTTAATAGCGCTAATAAGGTCAGTTATATTGTCACCTCTAGTCAGGCATTGGAGCGAGGCCAGATATCACATATTTCCATTGTTGTTGAGTGGGCTAGTGGCAAGCGTTTTTTAATTGATACCGGGATGAGTCCGCGCGAGGCTGAGAAGTTTGCTGAGCTGCTGAAAAAATTAGACTCATCGGCCGGCAATGGGACGGTACATACAACAATATCAGCCGCCCTTGGATCTGAAATTAAAGATATCGCGGCGGTTGGTTTTACTCATTTGCACATTGATCATACCCAGGGGATTAAAGGCTTCTGTAATGCGCGCGGTGCTGGCGCGCGGCTGTTACAACTGCCTAGCCAACGAGAGTTGCATAATTTCAATACCACGGAGGGCGCCGATTTAGTCGAAAACTCATGTTTAAAGCGAGCAGACTTATCACTAGTGGAAGGCGCCACGTTGTATCAGTCAAAAGAGTTTCCAGGCCTTGCCGCATTCGAATTAGGTGGTCATACACCTGGGTCGACTTTATGGGCCGTAGCAATAGCGGACAAAGTTTTGCTCTTCTCAGGTGATATTACCAACGATAAGGCGAGTATTGATCACAACATCAAGAAGCCGGCACTCTACAGCTACCTGCTTGTGCCTGAGAATACAAAACGCACCGCTGAACTTAGGCAATGGTTAAAGCGTTTGGATCAAAGTGAGCAATTCTCGGTAATTGTGTCTCACGATCTGGCGAATACTCAAACATATTTACCTGAATTCACAACTAAATAGGATCGGGTTTGTGGCTTTTTGGGGTAAATACCACACCAATATTGTTGTAATTTAGCAACAAAGAGGCGTTTTCGAGACTTTTTCCTTAATAGTCGGTTAATAGAGGACGATAGTGAGATATATGCACTAATATTCACTCATGGAATGTAAATGAGTATTTATTTTCATATCTCTCTCTTCTTTTTGTTATTGATCGCCAATTATTACGTAATTGGCGATTTTTTTTGCCTGTCTATTTGATGCTGGATTTCAATCTAGACTACTTGGCTATCTAGAACGATATTTAGGTCTCGAATAGTTTGCGCGCCACCGACCTTAATTTTGCTGGCAAGCAAGGGCACAATAAAAGCACTCAAACCAGTGAATACAATTTTAGCATGCCAATTAACGCGGCAGCCATGCTCTAATGGTTCGATGTTGACCGTGTCAATCGCGGTGAAGCTCTTGCTAATACCGGTTAGCTCAGCATTGTTTGGCGAACTGAATTCGGTGATCTCATAGGCAATGGGTGATTTTCTCAGGCCCATTGAAAACACTAGATCGAATCGACTGCCGAGCCCAATATTCTTATCGCCTATTTTTTTTGCGTTTACGATGGTGTGATCCCATTCGTCAATATGTGAGAAATCAACGATGTAGTCAAACGCCTGTTGCGCTGATTGTGAGGTTGAGAATACCTCATGCATTTCTAATGTGTAGCTCATAGCCAGCGCCTCAAGTTTTTAATTGCTTAATCCAGGGTATTTAGTCCTGAACCAAAACCACACGGTATCGTGCGTCACCATTTCTTAAGTGATCCATCGCTTGGTTGATCTCGCTGAACCGAAACTGTTGGGTCACTGGCCTTATATTGTGTAGATTAGCAAAATCTAGCATTTGCGCAATAGTACTTGGGCTGCCGATAGGTGATGAGGAAATACTAAGCTGTTTGCTCATTAGCGAAGTCACTCCAACATTCAGTGGTTCCAGCGTTAAGCCGACAAAATGCAGGCGACCGCGTGGCGATAGCGTGCCTAAATAACCGCTCCAATCGAGACTTACATTGACGGTAGAAATGATCATGTCAAAGCTGTTAGCGGCGGCTTTTAGCGCCTCTGGATCCCGTGAACTAATGGTGTGGTGAGCGCCCATTTCGATTGCTTCTTGGCGTTTTGCATCGGTTGAAGTAAAAGCCGTAACTTCACAGCCCCATGCATTTAGAAATTGCAGTGCCATGTGGCCTAAACCGCCAATGCCAATAACCGCAACTCGATCAGTTGGCTTTACGTCGAACTGAACTAAGGGATTGTAAACGGTGATGCCACCGCAAAATAACGGCCCTGCCGAGGCTAAATCCATGCCGTCGGGGACTTTAATCACACTGGTAGAAGAGGCTCTAACTTTGTCGGCGAAGCCTCCGTGGCGACCAATAATGGTTGGCCTAGATTTACTACAGAGATTATGATCACCAGTGTCGCAATAGCTACAGTTTTCGCAATAGGCTGAATGCCAGCCTAGACCAACGTTGTCACCAAGTTCGAAACCTTTGACGTTGCTACCAATTTGAGAAACTATGCCGACCACTTCATGGCCTGCCACAATTGGGTATTTGGTTCGACCCCATTCAGAGTCGATCATGCTTACATCGCTATGGCAAATTCCGCAAAACTTAACATCAATTTCAATATCATCAGCAGCAAGTTCACCTGGGTCATATTGATATGGTTTAAGTGTTCCCTTGGGTTCGAAAGCAGCGTAAGCGTTGATCATAGTAATCTATTCAGGTGTTGTGTGATTAGGCGAGCGCTCAATAGCTAAAGGCGACCTCGCAATTCGACCTTCATCTTACAGCATCGGGTGTTAGTGCAGTATCGCGTAAGTGCTCTATTTTTCGCGGCTTAATAGATATTCAGCCACCGCTTGAAGGGTCTCTTCACCCAGATATGCTTGTGATGGCATCTCGGGGTAATCATCACGCTTTTTAATCGGCTTAGAAATATAGGCTGCTAGGCCTTCAGGGTTCTCAAAATAAAGCGCCTGAATAGTTTGAATAGATGGCCCGATTAAACGACCGTTATACGAATGGCAACCTGAGCAAACACCTAAATAAGCAATTTCACCTCTTTCCGATGGTGCTATTTTACGCGGCGGCACTGGTTCGTCTAAAAGGTAGCTAACGACGTGGTCAGTATTGTTAAAATTGCAATCTGCAAAATCTTTGACTCCGACTGTCTTGTAGCGAGTGCGGTTTGCTATGCAACTGCCTGAGCCTTTACTGAGGTGCACAACATCAGGTTCAATGTCCTTTGACTCGAGCGCCATTAACCCTTTGATGGTTGCAATCGTCTGGTATCCATTATTCAACATGATGTTGTCTAACACCGATACATTGTCTGGGTTTGGCTCTGATTCCGGATCGTCGCTGACATTAGCCGCACTGCTATGATCAACAATCAATATGCCGGCGGTTTTATTGCCAGATATGATGTTGTTCTCGATTATTACTTGGTCGGCGGCCATCACTAGTATGCCTGTGCCTGGTGGGATGCCTGCGACAATTGACCCTGGAGCACCAAAGTTGTCGTGGTTATTGTCGTTTATAAAGTTGTTACGAATGATGACATCATAGGTGGTTTTTATCGGTAACCCGGGAGTAACGAACGCGAGGACTCCTCCAGTGTTGTTGTGCACATTATTGTTTTCAACAATAGAGTGACGGCTGTTCTCAATTTCGATACCGGCGACGCTGTCGAAAACATGGTTGTGCGCTACATGAATGTTGTCGCTCATGCCAATATAAATCGCGGCATCTTCAATGCCCGATACGACGTTGTATTCCACCACTCCGTTTACGCCTAATTGCGGAAAAATTCCATACACGCCTGTGTCGACAATGATGTTGTTTCGAATCTCAAAATTATTACCCGCTTGACCCATAATACCGTTGCCTTTGTAGCGAGTGATATATAGATTCTCGACAACCACATTGTTTCCAGAGTAGAGAATCGCGTCGTTAAGCTTTCCTAAGCCATCTAATCTGGCACGTTTTCCTTGCTCGATAATGCCGATTAAGCGAATATTATCTTTATCAATGTAAACAGTTTCGCTGTAGGTGCCAGGCATGATGCGAATTGTCGTTCCAGGCTCGGCTGCTTTAACCGCAGCTTGTATTGAGTCACCATTATTAACCGTAACTTCGATTAGGTTAGCCGCACCAGCCGGGCCTTCTGCTGTTACTTTTCCTTGGCTAGAGATGCTGCTCTCTGCATTATAAATCACTTTATTTTGGCTGCTGTTTGCTGGGTCTGCAATCGCCGAAGCGAGGCTGAAATTGCCCCAGTCGAAGCCTGCACTACCGATTGCAACGACTAAACCTGCGACGAGTAAATTATTGAACTTCATTGGTGTCTCCTTTGGCTACTTTTTTAGTGGTATTTATTGGGCTAGCGATGCTTAAACCTGACGGTACTCTATTGGGTACCTGCGGCTTAAATTTGTCATAGCTAAGTGTTTTCATAAAGGCCACGATTAGATCTAATTCGTGATCGCTTAAATCGGGTTCACTGATGTGCCAGTGGATGGTCAGGTGCATGCCTTCGGGCACAGCATGGCCTCTGCCTTTATTGTAAAATTCGGTAGTTTCTCTAAGCGTTTTAAAATTTCCAGCATGCATATACGGGCCGGTTTCAGTAATGTTGCGTAAGCTAGGCACTTTAAAGCCACCCCTAAGTTTGGATAGACCGAAGGTTTCCTCGGCGCCGATATCGAAATCATCGTCGTCTTTTTCAGGCACGCCGATTACGGCGATTTGATTATTAGTAAATAACGGCGGCGTATGGCATTCAGAGCAACGAGCAACAAACGATCTGAAAACATTTAAACCGGCTATTTCATCTTGGTTGAGAGCATCATGATTACCATGCGCGTATTAATCGTAGCGACTATTAAGCGATATCAAAGACGTCTGAAATGCGGCCAGCGCGATAACCAGGTTTTTAATCGTTATGCTTTCGTTCTTTTGTGCTACGTCACTCACTTCGAATGCGTCAGAGAATAAACGTTGATAGGTATCGTTACTCTTCAAGCTACTGAGCAACTGGTGCGGTGTATTGTTCATTTCGTCGGGTGCGTAAAGCGGCCCAAGTGCTTGTTGTTCGAGGTTGCTCGCGCGCGCATCCCAAAAAAAACTGGTTAAAAAGGCCCTGTTCCACAGTGTCGGCGCTGAGCGTTTACTGACCCTGCCGTTAGCTCCTAGCGAGTGTGCTTGGCCATCTGCAAAACCTTTGTCTGGCTGATGACAGCTAGCACAAGACAAGTCTTGGCCGGCCGATAACAATGGGTCAAAGAACAAGTATCGACCTAGATCAATCTGCTGAGGGCTAAAACCATCTCGGTGTTTTGGTAAATTCGATTGAGTTCCGCCCACACCTCTATTTTGAGTTGAAGTGTAAAATTGATAGAGAGTTCGTAACTCACAACGATTGCCTGCTGCTAGCTGAAAACCTTTAGGGCAATTAGAGTTGAGTTCAAAGCCGTCTTCAGCTGACGAAGAATCGGCTTGATTCAGTACTAGCATTGCGACTAATAGTGCTACGCCGATCAACGCCTGAATCAATTTACTTTTCATCTTTTTCGCGTCGCCCTTTGCTTGAGTATTGATGAGATCAATCTTGAAGCGACACAATATAGGCAATTACAGCATCAATTTTCTCCGGTTCGGTTACGGTTTTTGCGATCATATTCATTTGCCGACCATACTTGTCGGTCGAGTGAACTCCTCGTTTACCATCCATAAAATTAGCATATTGGCGCGTCAGGTAGGCACTACTTAGGCCTGCTAAGCTGGGTGAATTCAAACGCTCATTGCCGCTCGCGTCAGAGCCATGGCAGGCGCCACAGCTGGCTTGATATACTTTGTAGCCTAAGCTGTTACCGCCACCCGTTTTCTCGCTGGTAACCGAGGTTATAGGCTTATCTAAAGAGGCTAGATAAGCACTTACATTTGCTTGAGACTCGGGCGTCTTTACCAAGGTTGCCATCGCCACCATTTGCTGACCGTATCGATCAGCTTTATCAGACCCTCGAATAGCTTGATTGTAATTGGCTAACTGGCGAGCTAGATAGCTCTGATGTTGACCCGCCAATGCGGGCGCACCAACAGCGTCATTTCCATCTGCCGCAATGCCGTGACACGCAACGCAGGTTGAAGTGTAAATATCTTTTCCAGCACCAGTATCAGAGGCTATGGCGATTGCACTAATCGATATCGACAATAGGCTTAGTGCGATAACAGTCATTCGAAAACGACATTTGATTAAAACCAGATTGAAAATAACCATAGGTATTGCTCATCAGATAATTGAAGATAATTATCATGACGTATCTAGGCAATCATCGCTAAGTGATTTTAATAATACGCTTGAAGTTTTTATAATAAAGCCTTGTTAGTCGGTTTAAATTGACAAAGTATCGGTCTTTGTCCACAACTAGGCGGCGGCGTTACGGACTGCTGATGCTCATTTGGAGTCACTCCAAATGAATCTCTAAAAGGTTGGTTAACGACTCAAACGCCTAGTGCCTAGCGCCTAGTGCCTAGTCTCATGTGCGCTTTCGATGGCTGTTAATATTGCGGTAAAGGACTTAACCCGATCAGCTAATGAACTGGCTTCGATAAGCAACTGTTTATCGTCATTCGAGATAGGCAGTTGCGCGACTAGATTATTCACTAAGCTAGCTTGCGGTAGGTCCTCTATCGCTGCCCAGTCAACTTCGATATTATGTTTTTTAAAGTAACTGCGCAGCGCACTGGTAAACAATAATGAGTGTTGCGTGTCAGCCGGCTGATTGTCAGAAAAATCATCTTGATAATTTTTCCAGATTGGTTTGATCAGTCTATACCCTCTCATGCTACTCAACTCTTCGTCGATATCAAATCGACAAAGTCCTTGCAGAACAACTTCTAAACGACCATCTTCTGTCTCGGCGTACTGAATCACTCGCGCTGCGCAACCTACGGAGTGTAAGGTTGCGGGTGTGAGATCATCTTTCGGCTGAATCATGCCGATTAGTTGATTGCTTTTCATCGCGTCGCTGAGCATGTTTAAATAGCGTGATTCAAAAATATTCAGAGGAAGGGTGCCGCCAGGCATGACCACGGCTCCGCTGAGTGGGAACACTGGCAGAGTAGTGGGCAATTGCTGGTACGATTGCATAAATGGTGATTTGGATGTCATGCGACCTTTATAATTTACTATCTGCAAATTTACATGAAAGTAGGGATGTTGAAGTCAGTTTTTGCAGACTGTCGATTAATTATTAAGCGCTTATCATACCCTCTTGCCTAGCCGAAACAATCCGCCTAGCTCTGAATTGTTATCAAGTGATACAGTAACCACTTATGCTAGCGATTTAATTAGGGGTAAAAATGATAAACCGCCGTCGATTTTTGACTTATTTTGGAATATCTACACTGGCGATGTCGACTGCCGGTTGCAACGACACGCCCCCAGAGCATCGGTATAACGATGACGATATTGCCCTGCTTGCTCAGCAACGCGTGCTCGAGGCGGAGGCTAAAGGCAATGGCGCATTTGGTCAGCAGCGATATTTGGGCTATAGAGGATTGTCGCGCTTGCCATGGTTCGACCTTGATCAAAATGGGCAACTTATTTGCACTGATGAACGCTTGCCTATGGCGATCGATATGCATGCTCATCTGGGCATGTCTGTGCTGTTTAAACCAAGTATAGATTTGCAGGCTAAAACAGAAAGGGTGATGCATTTACTCGACTGCGATGGCGACAGCCCTAATTGCGATCTAGATTTGGATATTTATATCAATGGAAACTTTACTGATAAAAATTTGAGCAAGTTAGAGCGAACCATCGTCGCCCAAGGCTTATGGGGGAGTGAGATTACGCGAACACATACAATCGCAAACTTGATCAATGAAATGAATGCCATGCGTGTCGAGCAAGCGGTGATCTTACCGATCAAGTTAGGCTTGCCGTTTGGTGATGATCAGACCGAACTGTGGCGCGCTGGTATCGACCAAGCAGATCAACAGCAGCGTTTGTTAGCCGGCTTCTCGGTAGATCCAATGGATGACGACTGCATTGAGCAAATGCGGATCCATGCAAAGTCAGGTCTAAAGCTGATGAAGTTGCACCCCGTAGTTCAAAAATTCTACCCTGACCATCCAGCGCTAATGAAGGTCTACGAAGAGGCTCAGTCCTTAGGCGTAAGCATATTTTTTCACGGTGGCCGTGCCGGGATCGAAGCCGAGTCGTCACACCGTTACGCCATGCCTAGGCATTATGAAAAAGCATTGCGAGATTTCCCCAAGATCAAATTTATTTTAGGCCATGGCGGCGCCCGCGATGTTGATGCAATGCTGCAGTTACGCTTAAAATACTCTAACGCTTGGTTAGGCACGCATGGGCAAGGAGTAACCAAACTCGATCAAATCATTGAGAGCACTAAGGGTAAACGAATTTTATTTGGTACTGATTGGCCTTTTTATCATATTGGCTCGGGTCTAGCTAAAGTACTGATTGTCACTGATTCGGCTTCTAGGCGAAGGCATAGATTCGATTTGCTACGTGGTAACGCGCTTGAGTTACTGAATGCGGTTTAGCGTTTTAGTGACGTAAGATTGTGTTGTTATTATGTGCAATGATGTT
>JAWUZB010000009.1:0-22200 GCA_034110505.1 Gammaproteobacteria bacterium | reverse complement strand
GGTTTCTATACTCTCGGAGTCTTCAACAGAATAACGCTCAGAACCAAAGAACTGCCATTTATCTGATACCGGCCAATTTGCCTCAACAGTCAGTTGATCGACTATTCTAAAGCCAGTATTAGAGCGATAATAGCCAACTTGCACATTCTTACGGCTGTCGTCCTTGGGCTCATAGCCAACGGCAAACAGAGCTGTCCGCACTTCGCTCTCTTCGTGGTCGTATTGCACAAAGCTGTAGGTTGTCCAAGCTCCTTTAGACTCTGTCTTAACCTCGGCTAATAAGTCACCTAAGCCTTTTTCAATTACCGTTGAAGCGTTGAGATTTTGCTCCAAGTCATCCAGAAAGTACAACTGGCCAATACTTGCCGTAAGCCGCTGATTACCAGTTTCGTTATCAATAATACGCGTAGTCAGCCCCAAGGTTACTTGATTTGTATCACCGACTCTATCGCTTCCATAAAAACGATTTTCAAGAAAAATATTACTAAAGTTGTTCAATGAAACCTGACTGGTATCAAATACCGGCACGTCGCTCTGGTCTTCTTCAGGCGCATAGGCATAGAAAAGTCGTGGCTCTAACGTCTGTAAAGCACCCTCACCAAACCAGCTGGTATTTTTTTCGTAGTAAAGCCCACTATCAACACTCAATATTGGCACCGTAAACGATGGGCTATCTTCTACTCCTGCTGCAACGTTATCCAAACTGTAGCGGCTACTGTATACCGACAACTTAGGCTTGACGTAACCCCATAAGCTTTCAAAAGGTAATTCTACGTATGGGTTTATTGAGGTTCTAGCACCCTCGATACGAACATCGGAATTAAAGTTGGTATAGCTTGCATTAACGCCATATCTCGAGCCGTATGGGCCTTCTGGCAAGTTAGTACTAAACGTCAACGATGGTAGGCGCTCGTAAGGCGCGTTGGCACTTGATACACGATCATCGATAACTTGATACTCGTTGGCTCGCGCGCCCAATCTGAAGTATTCATGGGAGTAGTTCAGCTGAACATCGCGTGGCACGAATGTGGTGCTAAATGATCGAACATCATTACGCAGATCGTTGAAATAATCGATGTCAGAGACATCATTATAGTTAATTGTCGCCGATAAATTATCGCTCAATTGCTGCGAATGCTGAATACTTAATAGATCGCGGTCATCGCCAAATAGTTCATCATCAGGCAGTACTTCGGCGTAAACAAACGTGGATGAACTTGCTGTTCTTCGACGATACTCTGCGGCAACTTGAAGCCCCCTATCAGTAAAATAACGAGGCGTAATAGTGGCATCTTGATTGTTGGCTATATTCCAATACCAAGGTACTTCAAAGATATTTCCTGACTCTTCATCGGAACCATAGCTTGGCGCTAGAAAACCTGTTTTACGCTGATCATTAAGCGGAAACGAAATATACGGAGCATAGAATATCGGTATGCCTTTGAAGCGCACGGTAGCGCCACGAGCTCGACCAACACCGCCAGTGCGATCAAGTTCTAGACTGCGCGCGCCAATAACAACGCTATCGTTGCCTTCTGGGCAAGTCGAGTAATTGGCGTTCTCCAAGCGAATAAACCCATCGCCTTCCAAGCTAACTAATTCAGCCGACCCTCGTGACTCGATTTGAACCGTATCAACTCCATCAGCACTGCTTATTCCTCGAGCCAACTTAAACTGGGAATTTTTTAATGTGCCAATTTGAGTGGGAACATGAACATCAATCGCTTCACTGGAGAGGTAATCTCCATTCTCAGAGATCATTTCAACACTTCCATCAGCGACCACTCGTTCGCTCTGGCGAAAATACTGAAGCTTATCGGCCACTACAGTCTGTCGCCCTTGGGTAACCTCAGCATTGCCAGTCAGAGTGACTAGATCATCACCCTCAGATTCAACATTGTCGGCTTCAAGAGAAATTGGGTAATCGCCATCAGCATCGGCTGTCAATAGCGGCGAGGCAAATTGAATTTCAGATGGCACGCATGCGCAATTGAGACCTTTACAAGCCGCTGATGCATTACCTGCCATCAATAGCATCGCTACGCCGCTCAACGTCAAGCCTAGCTTAAAGCCAAAGAGTCGAGGTTTTGAACTGCTAGCAACTGCATTCATTTTAGGGTCATTTTCATCAAGCTGTTTGGACTGCTTAATCATAGAGCCGATCCACCTTTGGTATGTTCATTATTGTTTTATTTTAACTTAAGCGAATCGCATTAAGCTCGAAACCAAACTCTGCCCGCAAAGCTTGTACTCGGTTTAACTAGAGTGTGATGTTTTCTGTATACTCAAGCCCTTTATTATAGAGCAATAAGTGGTCGACTGCTAAGGCACGATTAAAGCCTTTTAATCTTTGTTTCATGCTTAACTTTAAAGTTTATCTTGACAGCTACAATAATAATCAACGTCGGCTGCATATTAGCGCCTATCAACAACTAAATATCAACCGAATTTTGTCATCGTGGATCAAAGAAAAACCGACCTTTACAACTGGCTCAGTGACAACCTGAACTATCAAGTAAGCAGCCTAGAGCCAGCATCCGCTGACGCCAGCTTTCGTCGTTACTTCAGAGCAGTAACTGAGCGTGGTACATTCATTGCAATGGATGCGCCACCAGATAAAGAAGACTGTAAGCCGTTTATCGGCGCGGCCGAATGTTTATCAGCACTCGGAGTTCATACTCCAGAGATTATCGAGCATGATCTAACTCAAGGTTTCATTTTACTAGAGGACTTGGGCACGCGCACCTACCTAGACGAGTTACGAGCCGACGCTGACAAACTCTACAGTAACGCAATTGATACCTTAATCAAGATTCAGTCCGGCAATGCTGCTCAATCTAGCACTATGCCGCCTGCCTACAGTGGCTCTAAGCTGATAGATGAGATGTCGTTATTTAGTCGTTGGTATATCAATAAGCATTTGGGCCGAAGCCTACATGAACCTAGCTTTGCAGTTTGGCTTCATACACAGCAATATCTGGCAATGGCATGCCTGCAACAGCCTCAGGTTTGGGTTCATCGGGATTACCACTCACGAAATTTAATGATTACCGAGTCTAACTCTCCTGGCGTGATCGACTTTCAAGACATGGTTATTGGCCCTATTGGGTACGATCTAGCCTCTATTTTTAAAGACTGCTATCTCGAATGGCCACGTGGCCAGCAGCTGGTTTGGTTAGATGAATATCGTGTAAAAGCTATCGCGCGACTTGATTTACCCAATTTCTCATTAGAAACTCTTACTCGCTGGGTAGACTTTGCAGGCCTTCAAAGACACCTTAAAGTACTTGGGATCTTTTGCCGACTTAATTATCGTGATGGTAAAGAAAACTATTTAAATGACTTGCCGTTAGTCGCCAAATATATTTTAGAAGTATTGGAGATTTATCCCGAATTAGAGGCCTTTAAAAACCACTTCGAAGGACATATTCAAGCGGTACTATGAAAAAATCTATACAAATAGCTGAATTGGCTACACTGGCGAAGATAGACCCAGCTAAGACCTCGGTGATAATTCTCGCGGCCGGCCACGGCACTCGCATGCGGCCATTGACTGACAATATCCCTAAGCCACTTTTGAAAGTCGGTGAGCACTCACTAATCGAGCACCATATACACAAACTAAGTGCACAAGGCTTTAAGCATATTGTCATCAACACCGCTTATTTGGGTAGTAAGATTGAGCAGCAACTCGGTAACGGCGAGCGTTATGGCATCGAGATTCGTTATTCCGACGAGTCCAGTACCGGTGCGCTTGAAACCGCCGGTGGCATTAAGAAATCTTTACCGCTAATCGATAGTGACCCGTTCTTAGTTGTGAATGCCGATATCTTTAGTGACTTTGATTTTTCCAGCATGTTAAAAATCGAAACCGCTAAGCTCGGATGCATAGTGCTGATTCCTAATCCTGATCACAACCCCGAAGGCGATTTTATAATCAACGATGCTAATATTAACCAATTGCATGCGGCCAACATCAACACGACGATGACATTCGGCGGTATCGCCTTATATCGCAAACAAATATTTAGCGCTTTACCGCAAGGCAAGCTAGCCCTAGGGCCGATACTAAAGCAGATGATTAGCGATGATAGGCTGGTCGCGCTACCATATTATGGCGGTTGGACTGATGTCGGAACGCCGGAAAGATTAAAGCAGCTTAACGCGACGACGTTAACTAAGTCAAATTAGCTAAATTATAGAGACTTAATAAATTTATTTAACACTGACTGTGCCACATCATTGGCATCTATTTTTTCAGCAACATGATCAATTACATTGGTGACTTTCAACCCTTGGTAGCCACAGGGGTCAATATTATTGAACGGTGATAAGTCCATATCAACGTTTAAGCTTAAGCCATGATAACTAGTGCCTTTGCGTATACGCAGTCCAAGCGCGCCAATTTTCGCACCATCGACATAAACACCAGGGGCGTCATCTCGACGTAATGCGTCAATGCCTAGGTCAAACAATGCATCGATCATGCACTGCTCCAATTTAAACACCAGCGACTTCACGCCGATAGCATATTGCTTTAGACAAAGCATCGGATACATCACAATTTGACCTGGGCCATGATAGGTTATTTGTCCGCCACGATCAGTTTTGACTGTGGCTATATCACTAGCTAAAAACGCGTCCAAATTGCAAGACGTACCTTGGGTATAAACGGCCGGGTGTTGCAATATCCAGATTTGATCGAGATCGTCTCGGCAACGCAGATTAGCAAACGATGACATCGCTTGGTACGACTCCGGATACGGCACTTGATCAAACATTGAAATCGCTATTTTGCGTCCATTTGAGGCGCTCACGGTGAACTGCTTATTTGGCTTAATCATCAATCAGTAACTTTTTATTGAGACTACCCTAAAGTGTCATGACCACTCTCGGAGACTGGGCGATAAGCTCATAAATCGATTCGAGTTCATGGCGATTATTGATTCGCACAACCGCTGTTACCGATTCAAATTTACCGGTTCGACTGCTATTTGTTTTTGACTCAATCAAGGCTCCGTCATTCAGTATTGGCTCAATTAAAACTAATATATAGTCCACCGCAGGAGAGCCCTCTTGGGCATGACAAAGGGCTTTAAAGTTATAATCCAGTGGATACTCGAGTAGGTCAAAGCCATCCTGCGGATCAGCTGCGGCTTCATCCCTAGGACTGCTTGGAGTTGAGTTAATTTTATCGTTCATTATGTTTTTAATTCAAGTGTGAGCTCTGTTAATCGCGATAGAGCAAGACTAAGTATTACATGAGTCGGAGATGATCGGGCTTAGCCTTCCCAAAATTGCTTGGTGCGCAACGTAATCGAATCGACCAAGCGTTTCCACCAACCTGCTGATTTAATCTCACTGGTTGCAACCAACGGAACTTCAACTAAGGTTTTACCATCTAACGTCAATTGCGCCAGCCCCATTGGCTGCCCGACTTCAATCGGCGCTTCAAAATAGGGGCTATGATGCAAAATCACTTCGATATCGGCTTGGCGACCTTTGGCAACAACAATATTAGCAGGAGCTTCCGCTTGCAGTAACACCTGATCGGCTAGGCCTCCATAAACTTTAACTGAGGTTAAGCCGCCTTGCTGATTTAGCTGCTCACTGGCCTCAAAGTAATTAAAGCCATAATTTAATAATTCAAGTACCGCTGCCTCACGAAGTTTTACACTCTTAGCGCCTAGAACAACCGCAATCCAGCGTTGTTTATCTCGAATGGCACTACCTACTAAGCAATAACCAGCGTCGTCAGTGAAGCCAGTTTTCAAACCATCAACGCTGTCGTCTTTCCACAGTAATTTATTGCGATTAAATTGCGTAATATTATTGTGTGAGTACTCTTTCTCGGCATACCACCGGTAGAATTCTGGGTATTGTTTGATAATAGCCGCCGCTAATTTAGCAATATCAAGTGCCGACATTAAGTGGCCTTC
This sequence comes from Gammaproteobacteria bacterium, assembly GCA_034110505.1. GTDB lineage: Bacteria > Pseudomonadota > Gammaproteobacteria > Arenicellales > Arenicellaceae > Arenicella. The sequence continues at coordinate 16,261 of JAWUZB010000009.1, read as the reverse complement.
CGCCGGTAAGCCCGAGCTATTAACAAAATTGGACTGATTTAAACCCATTTTTTTTGCTTCTTGGTTCATTAACTGTGCGAAGGCAAATTCGCTGCCACCAGTGAACTCAGCTAAGGCGATCGAAGCATCATTACCAGATTGAATAATGGTGCTTTTAAGAAGGTGGCCTAATTCGATTTTAGTATTCACATCGGCGAACATACGAGAACCTTCAGCTCGCCATGCGTATTCACTGATTGGCACTTGATCTGACGGCTTCACATCGCCCGACTGTAGCTGCCCGAATATCACATAGTTCATCATCAACTTAGTAATGCTGGCGGGTGGTAACGCTAGCTCTGCATTGTTAGAAATTACTACCAAACCGCTGTTGATCTCCATCAGCACCCATGCACTGGCGTCGATCACTGGTTTTGTTTGCGCAATCACCGACTGGCTTGAAAAGCCAATATAAAAACTGACAAGTACAACGCTGCAATTGTGAGATAGACCCTTTAATAGTCCCAGAACTCGATTTAATTGCGGACTTTTACCGCTATTATCAATCGGGCTGAACGCTGACTTACACCTAGGCATTATTATTTACTCTGCGCTGGCGCGTTGAAGTGTCTCATCGGCACTCGATTTGGCTAAGTCGATAGCTTTACTCAAATCATGCACTGCCATAGCGTATAGCACGCTGTGATTGTATTGAGTAATGGCATAGAAATTTCCATGAGTGAAGAAGAATCGCGGCTGCACCGTGTCGACCATCTGAGGATCAACCGGCTTGGCAATTGTTTTTGTGACTTCCCATTTACTACCCTTCACTGAGGTTGTTTGCGAACGATCTTTGTTGGCAATCGGCTGTTTCGCCTTAGCTGGCAACATTAAGCGCTGACCTCTAAAGATACTGCCTTTTTGATTCAGACCATTTAATCCAGACAAAGCCTTACACGACACATCTAAGGTCTCAGCAATTTGACAGGCCGTATCGCCTGCTCTAACAATATAGATATTGCTATCTTTAGGCTCAGTGACTATTTCACTCGCATCCAGCATCAGCACATTAAGCTTTTCGTCGTTACTAATCGACTCTGGTAACAGCGCACCTTTATCACGCAGCGACCCTGCAGTGAACTGAATTTTGCGTTTTCGGTTAGCTAGTTTTGCAATATTTGCGTCAACCGTTTGATATTCCTGAGACGTTACTGGCTCTCCTGGCTGCCAACCATTCTGAATAAAATAGTTAGCGATACTTCCGATCGCATCAACCGGTTGATTAATCAAATCAGTCTTACCATCAGCCGAAAAATCTACCGCATAACTTCGATAGCTGCTGGAGATAAACTGAGGATAGCCAACTGCACCGGCATAAGATCCAAGAATCTCATCAAAAGCGAGATCATTTTCTTTGGTGAGAATCAAAAACTGCTTTAATTCGCTGCCAAAAAACTCGCTACGCCGCGGAAAACCAACCGTCAGTGTGACCAAGCTATCGAGTACTTTGTGACTGCCTTTATAACGCCCATATTTTGACTCAACGCCCACAATCGCCACGATCACGCTCGCTGGAACACCGTATACTTGCTCGGCCCTTTCTAGCTCTTGCTGATACTCATTCCAAAATTCGACACCTTGCTGTATGCGATCTTCCTTTAAGAACAGCTTGCGATACTTACCCCAAGTAAACTTATACTCAGCAGGGTTTGTCATTGCATCCAACACTGACTGTTGCACAGTCGCTTTACGAAAAACTGCCTCTAGCTGCTGCTGCGTATAATACTTCTCAGCGATCAACTGATCAGCGATAGCCTGTAATTTAGGCTGATCTTTAAGCTCTAGTGCATTAGCATTACTAACTACGAAAATATTCAAAGCACCCACACAGAGCGCTGCAATTACACATTATTTCAATGACATAGAAAATCCTATCGAGACATTAAGCTACGATGATTATGGATACCCATTAAGATACCAAAACCGGCCATTAGAGTAACCATCGAGGTACCTCCATAGCTGATCAACGGTAATGGCACACCAACTACCGGTAGCATTCCTGCCACCATGCCAATATTCACAAACACATAAAAGAAGAAGGTCATCGACAAACTGCCTGCCAATAACCTAGAAAACGTATCTTTGGTGTAATACGCAATGTAAAGTCCGCGCGCCACTATCGCAACATATAGGGTAATTAATAGCAACACGCCAATAAAACCCATTTCCTCTGAAAATACAGAAAAAATGAAATCAGTATGACGATCTGGAATAAAGTCGCCTTGAGACTGACTCCCTTGAGTCCATCCCTTGCCCTGTGCTCCTCCGCTGCCAATCGCGATCATCGACTGAATAATCTGATACCCGGATCCCAAGGGGTCGGCCCAAGGATCGATTAGAGTTTGTATTCGACGCTGTTGATAAGGCTCTAGTACAAATAGGTAAGCGATGGGGATAAGGATCAAGGCCAACACCAGTAAGATCATCATATTTCGCCAAGAAAATCCGGCTAGAAAAATGATCAAGGCACCTGACATCAGAATCAAAATAGCCGTGCCCAAATCGGGCTGAACCAAAATGAATGCGGATGGCAAAACTAAGGCGGTTGCGGCAAGCATTAAGTTCTTAAAATTTGGCGGTAAGGTCTTACGGGTTATCACCCAGGCCACCATCATCGGCACCGCCAATTTCATGATTTCAGATGGCTGAAACCTAATGAATCCTAAGTCAAGCCAACGTTGAGCGCCTTTGCCGACATCTCCTGCGACTAATACCAACGCCAACATAATCAAGCCAACTGCATACAATAAGGGAGTCCAGCGGAAGATAGTATCGGGGCGTATTTGAGCCAACACAATCATAGCAGTGATTGCTATACCCATCCGTATCGCTTGATTAATGACTACGCGCGAGCTTTCACCGCCGGCACTCCAAAGTATAAATAGGCTGCTGACACACAGCAGTAGCAATGCAAACATTAATGGTATATCGACTTTAATACGGAACATTAATTTTGCTCCATTGCCAGCGGCTCAGGCGCGTTCGCGTCTTTACCAAGAAGATAAAAGTCGGTCACTTTACGAGCCACGGGAGCCGCCATGCCACTGCCACTGCCACCATTTTCAACAATCACGGCAATTGCAATTTTAGGTTGTTCAACCGGCGCAAAAGAGACAAATAAGGCATGGTCTTTATGGAAATCATCTAGCTTACTAGCGTCGTATCTTGCGCCCTGAGCAATTCCAACTACTTGTGCTGTGCCGGTTTTTCCAGCCATCGTATACTCGGCATTTAAACCTGCTGCTCTATGCGCGGTACCACGAGGGTGTGCAACCACTGCGGTCATAGCGTCAATAATAGTATTGAAATTCGCTGAACTGGCGTTAACTTGGCCAAGCTCAGCGCCCTGTAGCTGTGACACTGAATCTTTATTATCTCCATTCAGACTATGCTCTAAACGAGCTACAATTCGAGGCTCGATACGTTTGCCTCGATTAGCCAATGTGGCGGTTACGACCCCCAGTTGCAATGGTGTTACCAGCATGAATCCTTGACCGATTCCGGTGTTTAGACTGTCTCCTGGATACCATGTGACGCCGCGATTAGCGCGTTTCCATTCGCGTGAAGGCACTAGGCCCGATGGTTCGCCATCGAGATCAATGCCTGTCTTTTCGCCCAAGCCAAAGTCCTTAAAGAAAGCGGATAATTTATCGATACCCAAAGCACTGGCTAACTGATAATAGTAAACATCACAAGAAAACATAATAGACTCAAGCATTGATACGCGGCCATGGCCTGATCTTTTCCAACATCGATAATGATGACTACTGCCCTTCAGAGTAAAATAACCAGGACATGTAATACTTTTATTTTGGCTCCAGCCATTCTCTAAGCCGGCCATCGAGACCAAGCCCTTAATCGTTGACCCGGGTGCATAGCGCCCGCTAATCGTGCGATTAAGTAATGGTCGGTTAACGTCCTCACGAAGAGCGTTGTAGGAGCGATGATCAATACCATTAACAAATTTATTTGGGTCGTATACAGGGTTGCTTACAAAGGCCAAAACATGCCCAGTAGCCGGTTCAATGGCAACCACTGAACCGCGATGATCGCCTAAGTATTGACGTGCTTTAATTTGCAATTCAACGTCTATATTCAAATAAATATCATCACCCGAAACAGGCGGTTTTCGATCAATCGTTCTGATACGTTCGCCATGAGCATTGGTTTCTACTTGCTCGACACCAACTTGGCCAAGTAAATGTTGTTCATATTTGGCCTCGATACCTCGCTTGCCAATGTAGTCAGTTCCTTTGTAGGCCTTGGTGTCAATGCTGTCTTTATCGCGTTGATTAATTCGACCAACGTAACCCAAAACATGAGCCAATTCACCACCATATGGGTAGTGACGTTGCAGCTTGGCCTCAACTTTAGCGCCTCTAAAAAAGTGCCTGTTGACCGAAAATCGAGCCAACTCTTCTTCGCTTAGGTTAACTTTCAGCACCTGCGACTCAAAGCGACGGTGCGATAGCACTTGAGCCTTAAACTTGATCACATCGGCCGGTGAAACTTCAATGATTTTGGTCAGCTGGTCTAATAACTTATCCATGTCATTTACATCCTGAGGCAAGATTTCAAGCGTAAAGACAGGAATGTTTTCGGCCAACACTTTGCCGTTGCGATCAAAAATTTGGCCACGAACCGGAGGTACTGGGACTAATCGAACGCGATTATCTTTAGACAAAACCTCAAATCGTTCATGGTTATATATCTGCAGATACCAAACCCTAGCAACTAATGTGAACGCCAAAACGCCCAGCAAAACGACGAGCGCAATGAGGCGACTGTGAATTAGATTAGTTTCACGAATATAATCTTTTAACTCGATTTGATCAGCGGCCATAAACTGCTTTATCTAATGCGCACGGTGCGTCGTAGTTCTTCTAGTAAAATATAGGCGAACGGCCAAATAACCATCGTGCCTAGCAAGGAGTACCAATATTCAGTGGTTATTGTAAAGCCTGCAACCATGCCCGAGAGCCAACCTGTCAAAAGCTTAAAGAAGCCGATAAATACGCCCACTGAGAGCATCTGCTGCCAGATAGACAAAGCTCGAAGTTGTTGGTTGGTAGAGTTGACGATAAAGGCTAAGGTTGCCAATCCAAAGCCCATCACTCCAAATTTTCGAACAAACAAAACCTCAAGTAAGGTACCAATGATGAAGCCAACAAATGGCCCTATACGCTTTGGCGCAACTAATGCCCAATAGGCGACCACAATCGCGATCCAGTCAGGCCAGAAGTAAAACAGCCATCCGGGCAACTGGACTACGGTTAGCACTAAAGCCACAAAAGATGAAATGAAGACACCTATTGATAAGCTTCCTGACGAGGGTCTGTTACTTGATGACATCTCAATCATCCTCTGAAATTAATTGCTCGACACGCTTTTCGCCTTGAGTCTGAGCCTGCCGTGACAGCAGCAATACGTGATTAGAGCGGTCTAACTTGGCGATCGGCTCAGCCGTCACCCGAATAAAAGCCTCGTCTTCAATAACCTTAACGTCTGTCACCATCGCAACCGGATAGCCATTTGGGAAACGCCCTCCCATGCCAGAGCTGATTAATACATCTCCAACTAAAATATCGGAATTTTGATTTAGAAATGGCACCCGAAGTAGCGAAACGCTGCCAGTTCCATGTACTACAGTTCGTAAACCGTTGCGCTCAATTTGAACCGGCAATGCATGTCCTGGGTCGGTGATTAGAACGATGATACTGCTTAACGGCATAACTTCAGTGACTTGGCCGATAACACCTTGATCATCGATAACAGCTTGGCCAACATAGACGCCATTGCGTATGCCCCGACCGACCGAGACACGATGGTTGTCTCGATCTAAATTGACATCCATCAGTTCGGCTAGTGTGATTTTTTCATTAAGACGATCAGTGGCGGCTAACAAGGCACGTAAATCCTGATTTTCTCTTTCGAGTGTTCTTAGAAGTAGAGACTCTGCCTTAAGCTTAAAGTATTCGTTGCGAAGGTTATCGTAGGCAATCTGCAAATCAGGTTCGGCCGTCAATGTAGAGGTGAAATAGCGACCAATAGTTGAGGGCACCGAAGCCAAACCTTGGATTGGAGACAACATCACAGACAATATATTGCGTGCACCATCTAACCAAGATGTTCTCGAGTCAACCAGCATCATTGCCACGGAGATAACAAACACCGAAGCGTACTGCGACCAACCAGAATTTTTGCGAAACGGCTTTGCCACGAATTAATTAACCTTGCACGTGCTAAAACTGCTTTTTTTGAAAGCGTGACGCTATGAATACCGAATCGAATATCATAATTCTACGCTGAGCTAATAAAACCTATACCTGGCGTTTATTCGTGAGCAAAAACATCACCTAAGTTGTCCATCTCTTCGAGTGCACGACCACAGCCTCGAGCCACACACGTTAAAGGATCGTCAGCGATCACTACCGGCAAGCCGGTATCTTCCATTAATCTGCGGTCCATATCGCGCATTAATGCGCCTCCGCCGGCAATAACCATACCCTTGTCGCCAATATCGGCACTTAACTCAGGTGGTGTTTGCTCAAGTGCTTGCTTGATAGTTTGAACAATTGATTCCAGTGGATCACTAATCGCAGAATAAATTTCTTTACTGCTCAGCGTAACCGCTCGGGATAAGCCTTCGGCAATGTCGCGACCTTTGACTTCCATCTCACGCTCTTCAGACTTGTCCCAAGCCGTAGCGATCGCTTTTTTGACTCGTTCTGCACTGGCCTCGCCTATTAATAAACCATGATTTCGACGTACATGGTTAATAATCGCTTCATCGAAGGTATCTCCGGCAACACGCAACGATGTGCTGTACACCATGCCCCCTAATGACATAACACCCACTTCGGTAGTGCCGCCGCCAATATCCAAGACCATTGATCCGGTTGGTTCAGCGACAGGCAAATTGGCGCCAATCGCTACCGCCATTGGCTCTTCTATTAGGTACACCTCGCGAGCACCAGCACCGTAAGCCGACTCTCGAATGGCACGCCGTTCGACCTGAGTCGAACCGCAGGGAACACAAATAATGATTCTTGGGCTACCCTGTAGAAAACGATTCTCTTGCACTTTTCTTATAAAGTGTTTGAGCATTATTTCAGTCACATTAAAATCGGCAATTACGCCGTCTTTCATAGGCCGAATGGCTTTGATCGAGCCGGGCGTTCTACCCAACATTCTCTTAGCCTCTGAGCCCACTGCAAGTATGCTTTTATTGTTCAAGCCACCGCCAGGCGCGTAGCGTATAGCGACTACCGAAGGCTCATTCAATATGATGCCTTTCTCTTTAACATAGATAAGGGTGTTGGCGGTGCCGAGGTCAATCGCCAAATCGTTGGAAAACAAGCCTAAAATACTACGTAACATTTATTCTTTCGTGGGTGGAGTGCTAATTATTATTATTCGGAGATCTCAGCGTAAATCCAGTGCAGGTGTAATGTTTCTAAGATTTTCAGTGTCGTCCTAGAAAAAGTGTAATAACAAATTATCACACGATATTTTAGCAATACATTGAAAACTAATTAGTCAGTCTATCTGGTACTGAAGTTATGCTGAGGTCTCGTCTGGATTAGTTGAATATTGTACAGCGAATCGCGCGCTTGTGCTATTCAACAACGAGGCTATCTGTGGTAATTTCATGGTTTATAGAAGGTTTTCAGCGTTATTGCATTCATGCCGCAGTTGTTGCTTCAAAAACCCCTCCGGCGGTGTTTCTAAAATTGAGTCGGCTATATTCAAACAACGGTTTATAAAGACAAGTACAATGGTGCATCAAAGCGCTCGAAACGCCTCAACAATTACTTAAACATAGCAAAATTGCTAGACACTACAATGGCTTTAGACAACGACACAGTACACACCATAGCGCGCCTTGCTCGAATTAAAATCGACCCATCAGAAGTTGCTAGAACACGCGGCGCGCTGGAAAATATCCTCGACTTAGTAGCGCAAATGGGGGCTGTAGACACCACCGGTATAGAGCCAATGACCCACCCTTTTGATGCCACCATGCGCTTACGCGCCGATGAAATTACTGAAACCAATCAACGGGAAAAATTTCAGGCTATCGCACCAAGTACTCAAAGAGGATTATATTTGGTTCCCAAGGTGATCGACTGAGTCTTGCTCAGCTGTAATTTTTCTAATCGTTCAAATAACCATTAAACGACCTCGCTTGTAGCTCAATTGACTTAAGCGCAGTTCACCATAGGATTTAGTTTTGACTATCACAACCCTGGTCCAATTAGCGGCCGACCTAGACAGCGGTAAGCGTTCGAGCGTGGAAATTACGCAGGACTATTTAGCTCGAATAAAGCAATCGGAACACAATGCATTTATAAGTGTTAACGAAGAATTAGCACTTAATCAAGCCAGAGCCGCCGATCAAAAGCGTGCCAGTGGTGACCGATCCGCCTTACTCGGCGTACCAGTAGCGCAGAAAGACATCTTTTGTATTGACGGCACGCAAACTACTTGTGGCTCGAAAATACTAGAGAACTTCATAGCCCCCTACACCGCGACTGTGGTCGAAAACATGCAAGCGCAGGGCGTGGTTAGCATGGGCAAAACAAATATGGATGAATTCGCCATGGGCTCGTCTAACGAAACCTCTTATTTTGGTGGTGTTCGCAACCCTTGGAGCACGGTTGATAAAAACTTGGTGCCCGGTGGCAGTTCCGGTGGCTCAGCGGCGGCTGTGGCGGCTCAACTAGCGCCGGCAGCGACCGGCACCGATACTGGCGGTTCAATTAGACAGCCTGCGGCTTTTTGTAATCTGACCGGTATCAAACCCAGTTATGGACGCTGCTCTCGTTACGGCATGATCGCGTTCGCATCATCTTTAGACCAAGCTGGGCCAATGACTCATACCGCAGAGGACGCGGCGTTGCTGCTCAATACAATGGCTGGCTTCGATGCCAAAGATTCGACCTCACTCAATGTTGAGGCCGAAGACTTCAGCAAGTCATTAAACGACTCCTTAGAGGGATTAAAAATAGGTCTGCCCAAAGAATTTTTTGGTGACGGTCTAGACTCTGAAATGGCCACGATTATCGAAACGGCGGTTAAACAATTTGAAGCTCTGGGAGCAAGTATTAAAGAAGTTTCGCTACCAAATTCACACTTAGCCCTACCGAGCTACTATGTGATCGCGCCAGCCGAAGCCTCATCAAACTTGTCGCGTTTTGACGGAGTACGCTATGGACATCGTGCCGATCAATATACTGACCTAGTTGATATGTATACCAAGACTCGCACCGAAGGCTTTGGCGAGGAAGTAAAACGAAGAATCATGATAGGTGCCTACGCATTATCATCTGGATACTACGATGCCTATTATTCACAAGCGCAAAAGTTACGCAGACTGATAGCGAATGATTTCACCTCCGCCTTTGAGGATTGTGACGTAATTATGGGACCAACCACTCCTGGCCCAGCGTTCGAGGCAGGCAGCCGAACCGATGATCCCGTGGCTATGTACTTGAACGATATTTACACTATCCCAGCTAATCTAGCAGGCCTGCCCGCGGGATCCATTCCTGCCGGTTTTACGGCCAGCGGATTACCGGCTGGATTACATCTAATCACGCCATACCTGCAGGAAGCTAAACTGCTTAATATTGCGCATAAATTCCAACAGGCTACCGATTGGCATACTCGTATCGCGCCTAGCGCGATCGGAGGCAAGGCATAATGTTTACTTGGGATAAACGCTGGGAAGTTGTGATCGGCTTAGAAGTACACACGCAGCTAAAAACAAAATCGAAAATATTCTCAGGCAGTTCAATAGCCTATGGTGCTGAGCCAAATACACAAGCGAGCGCGGTCGATATTGCCTTACCAGGCGTATTGCCTGTGATGAACCTTGAAGCGGCACGACTGGCGGTCAAATTTGGGTTGGCTATTGGCGCTCACATTAATCAGAGGAATGTGTTTTCGCGTAAATACTACTTCTACCCAGACCTTCCAAAAGGTTACCAAATTTCCCAAATGGAGCTTCCGATTGTCGGTTTTGGTGAACTCGATATCGATACACCAGACGGCATCAAAACTATCGGCATCACTCGCGCTCACCTAGAAGAAGACGCGGGTAAATCATTACATGAAGACTTCCATGGGCAAACAGGCATTGATTTAAATCGTGCCGGCACACCGTTACTTGAAATTGTCTCGGAGCCTGATATGCGCTCACCTACTGAAGCGGTGGCTTATTTACGTAAGCTACACAGTTTGGTTAGGTACATCGAGATCTGTGACGGCAATATGCAAGAAGGCTCATTTCGCTGCGATGCTAACGTCTCGGTACGGCCGCGTGGTCAAGAGCAATTAGGCACACGAACTGAGTTAAAGAACATAAATTCATTCCGCTTTGTTGAGCGCGCAATGGAGTACGAAATCGAGCGCCAAATCGACATTCTCGAGGATGGCGGTAGAATTACTCAAGAGACCAGACTGTACGACTCAGATAAACACGAAACGCGCTCGATGCGTTCAAAAGAAGAAGCTCATGATTATCGCTACTTCCCAGATCCCGACTTACCGCCAATGATTTTGGAGGACAGTTTTCTGGAACAAATTCGAGCCACACTACCAGAGCTTCCAACCGCCAAAAAAGAGCGTTTTCAATCTGAATTTGGCCTGTCATTAGAAGATGCGACTATACTTACTACCGATCGTGAAACCGCTGACTTTTTTGAAACCGTTTTGAAGGCCAGCAAGGCCGAAACCAAGGTTGTAGTAAATTGGATGAGCGGTGAACTGTTCGCCAATCTAAATAAATCTGAACTCGAAATTTGTGACTCGCCCATTAGTACGTCTCAATTAGCGCTGCTATTAGATCGTATCGCCGATAAAACGCTGTCAGGCAATACCGCCAAAAAAGTATTTGCTGCGCTGTGGCAGCAAGAGGGTGATGTTGATGCCATTATTGACGCTAAAGGTCTTAAGCAAATCACTGATACTGGCGCAATCGAGGCCGTTGTCGATGAGGTAATCGCCTCTTGCCCGGAGCAGGTTCAACAATTTAAAGACGGTAATGACAAAGTAATCGGCTTCTTGGTCGGCCAAGTAATGCAGAAATCACGCGGCAAAGCCAACCCCCAAATGGCCAACGAAATGCTTATAGCCAAGCTTGTCTAACTACCAACACATATATGAACATGACTTTTTCCGAATTGCTTAACAGCCTAGAGCAAACTGCTGAACAGCAAAGCAGTGTCACCGTAACCGAAAACTGGATGCAAGGCCGTACCACCTATGGAGGCATGTCGGCCGCGCTTTGCTACCAAGCAGTTATTAACAATTTTCCAGATTTGCCTCCATTACGGTCGGCGCAGATAAACTTCGTCGGCCCCGCCGGTGGCGATGTCAGTGTAACCACCAACGTTATGCGCCAGGGACGATCGGTGGCCTATATCAGTGCGGAAATGATAGGTGAGAAAGGTCTTGCGACTCATGCTGTGTTTTGTTTTGGTGAAGGCCGAGAATCGCGCATAAACCAAGACTTCACCGATACGCCTGAGGTTGCAAGTGTTGAACAATCAAGCAAATTTTTTGGGTCAACCTCTGGCCCTTCTTTTGCCAATCAGTACGACTGCCTTCTGGCTCAAGGCGGTCACCCGATAAGCGGCTCAGACGCTCACGAGCATTATATTTGGGTTCGACACAAAGATAAAAATGCTAACAACATGGCGGCCCTAATTGGCATCGCTGATATGCCTCCGCCGGCGGTACTGCCGATGTTCAAGGAATTCGCACCAATCAGCTCGATGACTTGGATGATGAACTTTATTAGAGAGGACATTAGCACCGAAGACGGTTGGTGGCTAATGCGCTCGGCCGCAGAACACGCACGCAATGGTTATTCTAGCCAAGACATGCAGGTTTGGAGTAAGGCCGGCGACTTGGTTGTCAGCGCCCGCCAGAGTGTGGCGGTATTTTACTAAGCGGTGTTTAAAGACCTGTATTACTAATCTTTAAACTCAGGCTTACGCTTTTGCAACTCAGCCATTACCGCTTCGATTTGGTTAGATGTACCCATGATCTTATCTTGCTCGACCGATTCCATTAACAAACCCTGTTCTGCGGTTTGGTAATAGCTGGCGTCGATTATTTTTTTAGCTGCTCGAATTGCATCCGGGTTTTTATAAGCAATCTGCTTTGCAACACTCATTGCATGAGCCAGGGGATCATCTACGATGTCGGTAATAAAGCCCCACTCTTTGGCTTGCTTGGCATCAAATATTTTAGCCGTGTAAGTGAGCTCTCGGATAACATCGTCGCGAATCATATGACGCATGATTTGAGTGCTACTCATATCCGGCACAATGCCCCAACGCATCTCTAGAATCGAAAATTTACTATTTGCCTTGGCGTAGCGAAAATCGGCACCCAAGGCAATCTGTAAGCCGCCGCCCAAACAAAAACCATCTATCGCCGCTATCACCGGCATCGGAAGCTCACGCCACATCCAAACGACATATTGCGGAGTATTGGCGATACCGTGAGTGCGATCAGCTAGCGTCACTGCTGGCTGATCGCCATCTAGCGAGAGACCCTTATTTTCTAACATCGATGAAAAGTTCGATTTATCTAAACCGGCGCAAAAATTACCGCCATCTCCTGACACCACGACCACTCTAATGCTCGGGTCACTGCGGATCTGCTCACCGACCATAGGGATGGCATCAAACATTTTGTTGTCTAGAGCGTTCATTTTGTCGGCTCGCGAAAGCGTTACATGTGCTACGTGATTTTCAACAGAAAATTCAATTCGATCATTAATCATAATTTAAAATTAGCAGGTTAATTATTTTGCTTAAGTATATTGCTTTCAACGAGTGCCAGCCTAGGGTGAACAAGCATTGATCAGCAGATTAGCATAACTAGACACCAAGAATGAGTTCTCAGATCAAACAAATCACTTGGAATTCGACCCTTTTGTTGCATAATCCCCCAAAGCAGTTTTAATCGACACAATTAGCGAGTTTATAAATGGAAGACGCCTACAAAAAAATTATTACCGATTGCGGTGAAGACCTTAGTCGTCCAGGCTTAGTCGACACGCCTAAACGTGCGGCCAAAGCGATGAAGTTTTTAACTCAGGGCTACGAGCAAGATTTAGAGACGGTAATTAATAACGCTTTATTTCCATCCGATTCTCGCGAAATGGTTGTGGTTAAAGATATTGAACTTTACTCGATGTGTGAGCACCACTTATTGCCCTTCATCGGTAAAGCGCACGTAGCTTATATTCCCAATGGCCAGGTGCTTGGCTTATCTAAAATTGCTCGCATTGTCGACATGTACGCACGGCGCATGCAAATACAAGAACAACTAACCACCGAGATCGCTGAGACAATTCGGAAAGTCACGGGCGCTGAGGGCGTTGGCGTTATTATTGAAGCCAAGCACATGTGTATGATGATGCGCGGTGTTCAAAAGCAAAATTCGATTATGAAAACGTCGTCGATGCTAGGTAACTTTAGAAGTAATCAGGCAACTAGAACTGAATTTTTGTCATTGGTAACTGGATAAAGGTTAGACAAATTCACCCTAGCGGGTGAGGCATACATAATCAAACCGACATATTATCTAGGCAACAAAACATCACCTGGAAGTGTAACTAGCTAGGTCACGGGTTTTTTACATATTTATTCACAAGGAGATAGTGTTTTGTAAAAAAAGTGCCACTGTGTTGATTAACAACATGGTGGTGTTTTGTTTTTAGCCGTACCGGTGACCTATCAATAGGGAGATATAACGAGACTAAAGTTTAAACAATTAAAGTTTTGACTCGATTGATGGCGAGTAATTTAGCAGTAAGGTCATCACTGCTGCAGGGGTGTCGGCTCGCATTAGCTGATCAATATGGCTCTTTTTAGCGAAGCCTTGTTGACTGGCATGATCTAAAAACTCGAATAATTTATTGAGACCTCAGCATAACTCAGGGACGAAATAAAATAGCTTGGAATGTATCCAATTGAGGCGGAAAACGCGGTCAATAGCTAGCTATTGGCAAGTTTTTAAACAATAAGTGGAGGCATTACAGGCATTTTTATTCGTTCGTCGAGTTATGCTGAGGTCTCTTATTGTAATAACCGTCGGTATTTAATACCGCACAAGGCTTTATGTGAAAGCCTAGTTGCAGCCATGTTAAGGCTTCAAATCATTCTTCTAATGTACCTAGGCCTCCAGGCATTGCCACAAAACCGTCAGACAGAGCCATCATTCTCGCCTTGCGCTGATGCATATCCTTGACCACCTCTAAGTTGGTAAGGCCGCTATGTGCAACCTCGAGATCAGCAATCGCTTGCGGTATTATTCCAGTGACTTGCCCTCCCGCCTGCAACACCGCGTCGGCCACCGCGCCCATAGTACCAACACTTGCTCCGCCGTAGACTAAGCCAAAGCCTCGCTCAACAAGAGTGACGCCAAGTTGTCTGGCTGACGCCATGTACGATTCTCCTATACCACTGCTTGAACCACAAAAAACGCAGATATTTTTCATATAAAAACGTTCACTATTACTATTTCTTGAGCTTAATACTGCAAAGCAAACGATCTAATTGATTGCCAAACTCTCGCCGATCAGCCGAGTTTAAAGGAGCTGGGCCGCCTGAATGTTCGCCGCTGCCACGTAGTGTATCCACAAAATCTCGCATCGTTAACCGAGCTTGAATATTGCTTTGAGTGTAACGCTCGCCTCGTGGCGTAAGTGCATAACAATTCTTTGCTAAGACATCCGCCGCCAAAGGAATATCAGAGGTAATAACCAGATCTCCCGAATCGCATAGGCTCACTATTTCATTGTCGGCAACATCAAAGCCTCGCGCCACTTGCATAGAACGGATGTACTCTGACTGAGGATGAGAAATAGCTTGATTAGCTACCAGCACAAGCATCACCTTGGATCGCTCAGCGGCTCGGAACAATATTTCTTTTATCACCACCGGGCCAGCGTCAGCGTCAACCCAAATTTTCATTAGGATATTACCCTCAACACTATCGAACGCCTATGTGGTAGGTATCGATGCTCCCATTCAAAATTAATTCCATCGCCGCCGTCTTGACTGAAGCGCATGAAAGATAACTATACTGAACGGGTAATTACAAATTTCAAAAAGAACAATAAGTGTAATTATTATGCGTTATGTACTACGTTAGACTTCAGATATTACAGCGAAATACGCTATCGATAGGAGTTTAGGCTTAAATTAAATTTCTGGATTTGGCGTCACTAGTGTAATGAACACAACACTAATTAAATCAAAAAGAAGTCGTTCTAATATTGTCTAATCGCTGAGTATAGCATCAGCAAATACTAACCTAATCTTCGAAATATACTCGGTTAATATAATTTCAAGCTTATACACCTAACAATTTAACTACTAAAACCGTCTTCAAGCCTCCATAGAGCCTCTACCGAAGGGGTTCGTGATAAATAGTTCAAGATTTCTATCAACGAACACCCGCCTAGTAAAAAACCTCTGCCTGTAGAGCGACACACGTTTTGTTGTTTAAACAATTTCTCGCTTTTGTAGATGTCGCCGTTAATACAAAATGCCTTCGACTTTACCGAAAGTTGGACAACATTGTAGGTAAACCATAACGGCTAAAGGTATTACCTAATATGAATTTTGAACAGGTGTTTTTAGCTATCTTCAAATTATAGCGATTTATAATCGGACCTCTGAGCTAAGCTGACAACATGGTTAAAACATCCCCATCGCTATTATAGACATGCGCGAATAGTCGTGAGCAAATCAGATTCAAACTGTTTTGATATTGCCGCATCAGCTGCGATAGCATTAAAAGCATGATAACAGCCAGGGTACGATATCAGTTGAGCGTTGACGCCGGCATCTAGAAGATCATCGACATACTGCTGGTTTTCTTGATAAAACAAATCTAAATCACCGACATGCACACTCGTCCTGGGCAGCCCACTGTGATCGATTCGGGTGCTTGGAGCGGCGTAAGAAAGCATCGACTCATTTACGCCACTGGCAAGATAGGCTTTCCAACCGAAGGCGTTATTGGCCCTACTCCAAACATAGTTGTCAGATTGTTTATCACTCGCGGGCGCGATGTTTTGATGATCAATCATTGGGTATAGTAATAGCTGCAAGGCTATCTTAATATCAGTGTGATCTCCAAGGTAATGGCATAGGCCTGCAGCCAGACCACCGCCAGCACTTTCCCCAACCAA
>JAWUZB010000008.1:0-15502 GCA_034110505.1 Gammaproteobacteria bacterium | reverse complement strand
ATTCTGCAAACTAGAGGCTTGATACACACATTGCATTTCATTAGGCAAGCAATCCACAACAACCAGCTCTTGCAATTTAGGTAATTCGTTCTCTACAGCTTGGTCAGTAATCTTGCGCCACAACGCTTGGCTAACACCTTCAGTGGTCGGGTATACCGGTGTTAAGGTTGTGTCTAAGCCTCCGTCTGGTTGACTTTGACTAAGCCGGTATTCAGGGTGAATCATTTCATAACCCTTTACCCCGAGTCTGACCTCACCGAAACATTTCACCCAGAGACCTCGCTGAAAACTTTTTTCCTGCGAACGATTGAAATAGAACATACGGATGGTTAGCGATCCCGTACCGTCACTAATACGCACTAACAAGCTTCGTCGTCGCCCGAACACCACTTGGGCCAAATCGATTTGACCAATAACAACGGTTGATAAATTTGCCAGTAAAGCGCCAAGATCGGTGACCGAGGTTCGATCTTCGTAGCGATGTGGTAAGTGAAATAGCACATCTTGAACCGTATGCACGTGCACCTTTGCTAGTTTTATAGCCATCTGCGGGCCGACACCGGCAAGGCTAGTAACCGATTTAGCGGCTAATGCTTTGTCTGCTTGTTTGTTGGTTTTTTGCTCGGCTTTTCCTTTGCTCATCGTCAAACTCCTTTTGCGACTACGCTAATCGGGCCTAAGTTGAAAGTCATGTTTTAATCATCATACATCAGCTTAAACATAATACCGCGTCGATCTCAACTAGGGCCCCCAGTGGTAACGCTGCAACTTGAACCGTCGCTCGAGCCGGGAAAGGTTGTTTTAGATACTCGCTCATTACCTCGTTTAGGGTCGGAAAATTAGCTAAGTCAGTGACATAAACGGTTAATTTTACGGCGTCATTTAGATCGCCACCAGCGGCTTCGGCAACGGCGGTCAAATTAACAAATACCTGATGCGCTTGGTCGAGAAATACATCGCTGACGATTACCTTGGTGTCTGGATTTAAAGGAATCTGGCCGGAAATATAAACCATGTCAGCTACTTTGACGGCTTGAGAGTAAGCGCCTATAGCGGCTGGAGCCTTGTCGGTGTTTATTATTTTTTTAGTCATGCTGTCATTTTGACATTGGTTTACGGTTTAAACAATATGAGACCTCAGGATAACCGACTTCAACGCTAAGATAGTTCAAACAAAAGGGCAACAACGATCAGCCAGACTAACCTTTTTGCCGTATTACCTTGCTAACAGAGGGTAAACGATAAATTGCTCGAATAATTCTGGATAAATGTAGACGGTTCTTAACATCGACCAAAAAATCAATCTGTCGAACACTTTCTGAGCCCTCATGCAGATCAACGTGATTGATGTTCGAGTGGTTCGCCGCTATCGCCGTGGCAACCTCAGCAAAGGCACCGGTAATATGATGTAGTTTAATGTGTAAGCGCGCTTGAAAATTACGATCAATGGCTTCGTCCCAATCAACCAATAGAAAATTCTCAGGCTGCTTTCGTAACTCAGATAAGTTAGGACAATCAAAAACATGAACCGCTAATCCATGACCAGCGGTCAAAATACCAACAATTGAATCGCCGGGTACTGGGCTACAACACTTCGAATAGGTTACCAATATGCCTTCAGAACCTTTTATCACTAATGCTTGCTGGCCAATAACTTTACCTTCAACACGCTCATCAGTGAGTTGCGCGATTTGCCGAGCGACTAAATCTGGAATACGCTTTCCAAAGCCGATGTCAATTAAAAGCTCAGACCAGGTTTCCAATTGAAACTGGTCGAGCAATGCTGCTCTAACTTTGGCCGGAATCTTACGACGCCCGAACAGGCGTTGCTTAGTCGCTCCGGCTAACAATCTCTTCCCAAGCTTCAGTGCGTCTTCTTCAGTCTGTGCCTTCAAATAGTTACGAATTTGAGTTCGCGCTTTAGCGGTTACCACATAGTTCAACCAAGACGCTGTTGGCCATGCGTTTTTAGAGGTGATGATTTCAACACTATCGCCGTTATGCAATACCGTGGGTAAGTAAGCCAAAGCCTTGTTAATCCGTGCCCCAGTGCAATGTGTGCCGACACCGGTGTGAACAGCATAGGCAAAATCCAATGCGGTCGAGCCGCGAGGCATTTTTTTGATATCACCGCGCGGTGTGAAAACGTAGACCTCGTCTGGGTATAAATCCATTTTTAGATGTTCGAGAAACTCAATCGCATTCTCGGTTTGATGCGCGGGGTCGAGTAAATCTAATAACCATTGACGAGCTAAATGATTAGAGCTTTCATGGTTTGATCCTTTTGACTTATAGATCCAGTGTGCCGCGACTCCTGCTTCGGCAATTTGATCCATCTGCTGAGTCCGAATTTGCACCTCAATATTATCGCCCAGCGGACCAAACACCACGGTATGTAGACTTTGATAACCATTTGCTTTGGGTATTGCCACATAGTCAGCAAATCGACCGGGAATCGGCTTATAGGCGTTGTGGATAAGACCCAAAACTCGATAACACTCATCAACCGACTGAACAATAATTCTAAAGCCGTAGATATCAAATAATTCATCGAAGGAGCGCTTCTTTTTTTGCATTTTTTTATAAATGCTGAAGACACTTTTTTGTCGCCCTTTGACCTTAAATTCTTCTATATTTGAGCCACTTAAGGTTTGTTCTAAGGAACCCTTAAGTTTTTCGACGACTAATTTTCGATTACCTTGGCGTTGTTCAATTGCCTTGGTGATGGCCCGATGACGCTGTGGGTGCAAATACAAAAAACATAAATCTTGTAGCTCGCGCGCCCAATGGTACAAGCCCAAACGCTCAGCAATCGGCGCATAAATTTCCAATGTTTGTTTTGATATACGTTTTTGCTTAATCGCGTCCATGCTATCGAGGGTTCGCATGTTGTGTAGACGATCAGCCAATTTGATGATCATCACCCGCACGTCTTCTGACATGGCCATCAACATCTTTCTAAAGTTTTCGGCTTCGGCTTGCTCCTTAGTATCGAATTTTATTTGGCCGATCTTACTAACACCATCAACGAGAAGTGCGACATCTTCACCAAAGGTATCGATTATCTCTTTCTTAGTCGCGGGTGTATCTTCAATAACATCATGCAACAACGCAGCCATTAAGGTGCGCGAATCCATTTGCAATTCGGCTAGGGTGTCAGCGACTTCAATAGGGTGGTGTATGTACTGCTCGCCAGACTTACGAATTTGGCCGCGATGCCCTTGTTCGGCGAAGCGGAATGCGCGATAAACATCCTCAATCGCTTCAGGCGATAAATAGGCCGCCAATCGTCCTTTGCATACTGCACGTATGGCTTTCTCGGGCGATGGTGTAAAGAACCTTCGCTTAGGTGGGGTAGTCGCGCTCACCAGCAAATACTTGGCATAGTATAATTCTTAACGGAGTACTTCATTTCATTCGGCGAACCATTTCTAAGCGGCTTAGACATAAAAAAAGCCAAGCCTGATTGCACCTAAATGCAACAGCCTCAGCTTTTTTATCTAGCGGTAAACCGCTAAAAATTACTCTGATGCTTGGCTGCTGCTAGCAAGCTCGGCTTGGAGCGCGGCAGTCAGTGCGTCTAGTTCTGAAGTTTCACTTTCGCCTTCTGATGCTTCTTCACCTTCCGCAGAATCAGCTTCTAACACCTCAAAAATTTCTTCTACGATGGTGTCGTCTAAAATATCGCGAGTTACCAAACCCTCGGAAATCTCACGCAATGCTATAACGGTTGGCTTGTCATTCTCTGCATCAATAAAAGGTTCAGCACCTTGAGAGATTTGACGCGCACGTTTAGTGGCGACTAAGACAAGTTGGAAGCGGTTATCTACATTAGTTAAGCAGTCTTCGACAGTTACTCGAGCCATTACTAACTCCTCAATATGTTCAATTAATTAAATGTGGGGTGCCATGTAGCGACATTAAGCGCTAGCAAAACAGACTTTTTGCCTATTCTTGATCTTGCGAGTCGGTTAAGAGGCTTGCTAGATTCACGGTAAGGGGGCGTAGTTTATCACTTTCGTCGCTAAGTATCAGGGTTAAATCGTTCAAAGCTAGGTTAAAATCATCATTTAGAACACGAAAATCAGATTCATCGCTGTGGCGCATCTCATCTAAAGCCTGGCGCATGCGACTTTTAATAACATCCTCGGTATCGCTACCGCGACTACGCAGCCTTCGCTCAAGCTCATCAATAGAAGGTGGCAACACCGAAATACTAACAGCTTCTGGCATTTGTTCTCGCACCAGTCGCGCGCCTTGCCAGTCGATATCCAATAGAACGTTAATCCCTTGAGCCAACATCGCTTCTACCGCATTTCGAGAAGTGCCGTAATAGTTGCCGTAAACCTCCGCGTATTCAAGAAAAACTCCCTCGTCGGTCATGCTTAAAAATTCAGCCTGACTAACGAAAAAGTAGTCTACACCTTCGACTTCGCCAGCGCGACGAGGGCGTGTAGTGTGAGAGACTGACATCGCTGCGTTCGCGGCACTGGCGATAAGTGCTCGAGCGAGGCTAGTTTTGCCCGCACCAGAGGGAGCTGAAATAATAAAAAGTTTGCCTATCACGGGTATTACTATCGCTAAAAGTCTTTGAAAAATTATGTTCGGTATTCTACTCGAAACCTATTCAATGATTAAAGAGCAGAGAGTCGAATCTCGAACAATATTATGCTTTTACTCTTTAGAGCCACTAATTTGTTGTTAAAGAAGGCCTGCAATTGGGTTTGCTGGCTCTGACGATGACTGATTTCCAGAGCAGATACCAATTCAGAGTTACATTTATAGCTTGGCCAACATAAAGCCTCTCTATTAAGCCTAGTATCTGCGGCATAGCGCCTGCGGACATAAATTTGAGGACAGCGGGGCTAATTCCGCCCTGCAATAAACGAAATCTGTATCTGCTGTCCAAACGGGGATACACTAATGGCCGGTTTATCATCGATAAACTCCGTTCGCCAAACCTAACAAGCATAGCTCTGATCATGAAAAACACGCTTTTATACATTGTTACCGTTTTAATTTGGGGTTCGACTTGGTTAGCTATTGAGTTTCAACTAGGCGACGTGGACGTGCCCGCCTCGGTTGCTTATCGATTTATGATTTCAGCGGTATTGATGTGGGGGTATTGTCTATGGGCTAAAGTACCTATGACTTTTTCGGCCCGAAACCACTTCTTTATTTTAGTATTGGCAATGTTCAATTTCAGCATCAACTATGCCGTTATTTACTCTAGCCAGCAATACTTGAGCTCAGCCATGGCCTCAATCGCATTCTCAACAATGTTGTTAATGAACATCGTAAACACTCGAATTTTCTTCGGCACAAAAATTACCGCAAAAACTTATATTGGTGCGCTGCTAGGCATTTTTGGTGTTGTCGCACTTTTCTGGGATGACTTATCCATAGTGGTTGAAGGGTCGACTTCGGCATGGGGATTAACCTTGGCCATCAGCGCTGCGATGCTTGCATCATTAGGCAACATGACCAGCGTACGCAACTCGAGGGCGAAAATGAATATTTTTGCCGTGAATGCTTGGGGCATGCTTTATGGGGCAATAATATTGAGCGCATCAGTACTGCTGAGCGACGCGCAATTCGGTTTTTCAATGCAATCGTCGTATATAGCGTCGCTGCTATATTTGGCTATTTTTGGAACCGTAATCGCTTTTGCAAGCTACTATGTCTTACTTAACGATATGGGGCCTGAAAAAGCCAGTTACGTAATAGTACTGTTCCCGGTTGTGGCGGTAATTTTAAGCAGTGTTTTTGAAGACTTCAAATGGACCAATAATACCTTTATCGGCTTCGCATTAGTGTTACTCGGCAATGCCATTATTCTTATGCCGAGTAATTCGCTAATGCGGCTCAGCCTAAAAAGGCCAAGCTAAGGCCGAATTATCGGTGACCAACTCGGCCACCAATAACTCTAAAGGCTTAGCCAACTAGGACTAAAACTGGAAGCGAGCACCGATTTCTATTCTGCGACCTGGTGCAGGTGCGAAATCTTTTACAAAGGACGTATGTTGACGCTGTTCTTGGTCACCAAGGTTGCGGCCATGGATAAACAAATTGACTTCACCAACAGCCAAATCAATGCGTCGATTAATCTTCAAGCTTAAGTCTGTGAAGGAATCCGTGGGTAACTCAAAATTAGCGACATTAGTTTGCGAGGAAACGTTTTTGAAATTTAGCCTTGCTCGCCAAACATCATTATTCCAACGAATACCCAAGCCCTGACTGTCAGCTGGAATTCGCGGTAGAGATTGCTCGCCACCAGTTCGCGACTCGACATCAGCTGAGACACTATCGAATGTGGCGATTAGATCTAAGTCTCCGCCAAACACCTTAGACAAGTGCAGAGCCACCTCGAAGTCTAAGCCGACAAAATCAGCATCGCCTTGCTGATATCTCAGTACAGGCAGATCGTCTTCGATTGCACCGGAGCTCGCCTGGTATATAAAGTCGTCAAACTGAGTCGCATAAATGGTCGCATTCACATCGATTAAATCGGTGTGATAATGGGCACTGAAACTTAAACCTATGGCGGACTCTTTTTGCAAATTGGTATCGCCGATTTCAAATGTTTGTGTCGCTAAGTGAGCGCCATTAGAATACAACTCTTCAACCGCCGGTGCCCGCTCTGTGTAGTCTAACAAGGCCGACCATGAAAGTGATTCGGAGGCCGGGATGACAGCCCCCAAGGAGCTACTTAAGGTAGAAAAATCGACATTAGGAAGGCCCATAGGCGAAGGCGAGTGCTCGACCTGCTCAAGTCGCACACCGGTTTCTAGTGACCATTTATCAAACTCTCGTTCGCCAACCCAGAATAAACCGACACTATCAGAGTCAACCGGCGGTACGAACGCTTCCTCGCCAAGGGCACTGAACTCACGGCCACTAAGCTGCAGACCAAAGGCTCCGTTAAAGCTCGCTAACGGCAGATGACTTACCTCCAATCGAGCCTCCCATGCCTGATTATCAAATACCGTGCCAACCTCTCCGTTGCCCTCAATCTCACTATGTTGGTAATCGTTAAGTCCAAGTCTAAAATTAACTTTCTCGATACCTGAGAAAGGAGCTAAAAGTTCAGCTTCTAAATCGACACGAGTTTGTTCTAATTCGATAACACCCGGCTGCTCTTCACCTTCTTCACCTTCTTCGTCGTGGTCGTCGTGGTCGTCGTGTTCTGCATGTGGACCAACTAATCCGTAGTTAGAATCGAGGGTGCTAATGGACATGCCGATAAAACCGGCCTCGCCGATAAAACTAGCCCCAATAGCCCCGCCACTGACATCATAGCGACTGCCTTCTAATTCTGAAGCTCCGCCCTGCTCATCAGAGTCACCGGGCACCGGTATTTCATAGTCATCGGCTTCTCTCGAAAACGCATCTAGATGCCAAGCCACCGATTGACCGGTTTTTCCATCCAATCGGATTGCCATAGTTTCGGCATCCGCATTATCACTGAGTCGAACTTCTGCTCGACCGCTTAACGATGCCTCTGGAAGCACCGTAGGAATACGTCCGGTCTCAGTGTCGACCACGCCACCAATCGCCCCGGAGCCATACAATAAAGTGCTAGCACCTTTTAAGATGGTTATTTTGTTGGCGATAAATGGTTCAACCGTAACCGCATGATCGGCACTGGTGACTGACACATCAAGGCTATCTATTCTATCCTCGGTGGTCTTTACCCGCGCACCTCCTAGACCATGAATCACTGGTCGACCGACGGCACCCCCAAAACTTGCGTTACGAACCCCCGGCACACTGCCAATAGTTTCACCGAGTGAGCCTTGCAGCTGGTCAGCTAATTCATCTCCCGACAAAATTGATATCGCTTGAGATAAGCCTTGGTCAGACAAAAGGTGGGCGCGAACTACAACCTCTTCGAGCGCGTCAGCACCTTTTAGAGCAGCATAAGCATTAACATTTACACTAAGGTTAACGGCTAGACAAACGGCCGAAACAACTAAACTCTTGATCACTACGGGATTATTTTTCACAACTGAAGTATTTTTCACAACAACAACCTCGATCACCAAATGATGGCGACCATATTTTTTATAAGTAAAGGGGGTGCTTGACCGACGACTATCTAGAGAGATTAGTCGTTATCAGACATTGGACTTATTAAGTTGTTGTGGCTACGGGAGGGCCGCGAGCGGTTTGCGTTACAACTCTATAGTCGGCGACTGAGAGTGCGATATTAAGCGTTGTTTGTTTTGCGTCAGCGTCAGGAACGACCGTTCTTACAGCGGCTAACGCCGCTTTTGCATGATCGGCGCTGCTGAAAACTTGACATAGCTCGGTGGCATCGTGCCAAGAATGGTCTAATTCATGTTGCGCAACTGCTGTTTGCCCCCAAAGCAGTAATGCGATGAGGCAAAGCTGAGTAAAATATGAGCGATGCGAATTTGACATAGCTGAAATATAAATGTTACTTAGTAACATTTCAAGCTTAATCGTAAACCAATCCTTTTACTCAATTGGGCGCTTCCAGCGAAGTTCATTTTCAATCGACGAGATGATCAGCCCAGCTATATCCTTGCCAGTAGCATTCTCAATGCCTTCAAGGCCTGGTGATGAGTTTACTTCGAGTAGCAATGGGCCTTTCTTAGATCGGATAATATCAACACCAGCAACGTTAAGGCCGAGCGACTTGGCCGCTTTGATAGCCAAGCTTCGCTCTTCTTTACTTATTTTAACGCTAGATGCACGACCACCACGATGAATATTGGCTCGAAACTCGCCGGGCGCAGCTGTACGCTCGATAGAGGCAACAACCTTACCGTTAATAACAAAGCAGCGTAAATCCTTACCATTCGCTTCTTTAATAAATTCTTGTACCAATACATCCGCTTGTAGCGATTTAAAGGTACTAATAACACTTTCAGCCGCTTTATGAGTTTCAGCCAGCACGATACCTCGACCTTGATTGCCCGCTAGCCGTTTGACAATTAGCGGTGCGCCGCCAACCATATCGATCAAGTCGTTAGTATTCATTGCAGAATTAGCAAAACCGGTATTAGGAATGCTGATGCCGCTTTTAAGCATCACTTGCAAGGAACGTAATTTATCCCTCGACTGGGTAATCGCAGACGAAGAGTTGGTAGTGAAAATCCCCATACTCTCAAATTGACGAGCCAATGCGGTTGCGTAAAAAGTAGCACTCGGTCGAATACGCGTGATCACGGCATCGAGATCGTTGAGCAATACGCCACCACGATAATGCGCTTCGGGCTGAATTGCATCGAGCTTCATGTAGCAGTGCTTAACATTTAGGAACACCATTTGATGCCCTAACTGCTGACCAGCCTCAATCAAGCGACGGTTACTGTAAAGCGTTTCGTCACTGGCTAAAACCCCGATTTTCAAACCCGTAGGTTTAACCGCAGTGCGACCGTACAAATCATCAAGCTTTGAGTTGGTGATATCACCAAGGGCACAGTCAATCGACGGATCGACAATCATTTTGCCATTCATCGCCTCTCGACCTAGTAGCATTCGAAAACCCATCGAATCACGATTGGCTAAGGTCAACTGAATGTCCCAGACATCGTCACCGAGTTTTACCGGCACACTAATTACGTAACGTGTTTCACCAATACCACTGGAACTTTTAACAATACGCTTGTCAACAATCGGTCGCTCACAAAGAATTACGGTGTGTTGATTGTTTTGCAAAGGGTGCACTTCAAAACTTACCCAAGACACACCGTCTCTAAGAAAACGTTTGATATTGAACGCGTGCATAGACGATGTTTTAGCGCCAGAGTCAATTCTAGCCTTGATTGCAGGAATCGCTAACTCAGGAAAGGCACACCATTCTTGATTGCCGATGATAGTCTTTAAGGCAGTCATAATTTTTAAAATAAATCTAAAATATAGAAAGCTAAGTATAGCTCTATTTCTTAGATACCGAGCATCATAAATAGACTTTCGGCGATGACTATTTGAGCTGGTGATAGAGTATCTACTGAGTCGACTCAATCGGCTCACACTATAAATCTAAATGGTATCCGTTAGTTTTCTACGCACCGGCAAAGCTAACTCCGAGCGATCTCTTTCACCCATTTTTAGTCGCCCATTACCTTTTACTCCGAATCATTATCGCTTAACAAAAGAGCTAGGCCGACCGGCTTTGAGTCTTGCGTTTTACAGAGGCTCTTTTCTTCATTGTTTTTTTGTTAGAACCCCATTTAGACCGAGTCTTACCGCCTAAGCCTTTCAGCCCTCGTGGAATAATTTCACGACTTTCGTCGACCATTAACTTTAACTGAGTCTGCAACGGCTGCATTAATTCATGATAACTACTTCGACCATCGTGAATCGCGGATAATTGTGACTCCCACAAGGCGGTTAAGTCTGGGTAAGTGGCAATATCAGGCAATACTTGTATTAACCCCTGCCCAGTCGCCGTTGACAATATGGTCTTACCTTGCCTGCGCAAGTACCCGCGCTTAAACAGCAATTCAATAATGCCAGCCCGAGTTGCATCGGTGCCCAAACCATCGGTATCACGAAGTACTTTCTTAAGCTTGGGGTCAGAAACATGAGCACTTATTCCGGTCATTGCCGACAATAATGAAGCATCTGTATACGGCTTAGGCGGTGAAGTATTCTTATCGATAACCTCAGCTTGCAACGAACTCAGTTGCTCACCGAGCGTTAAGCTTGGTATCTTTTGCTCAATCTCATCACTATCTTCACGCCTTGATTTCTGGCCTTGAAATAAAATTTTCCAGCCTTCGGCGATAGGCTCTTTCGCCTTTGCAATAAAGACGCCGGTACCTATGCCGATCTCGGTTTCTACTGCGTAGAACTCGTGTGCTGGTAAAAACTGAGCTATGTAGTTGCGACAAATTAAGCGATAAATTTTTTCTTCGTCGGCTTTTAATATGGTCGCTATTTTTGCCACCGATAACCTTTTTTGAGTGGGTATAATTGCATGATGTGCACTTACTTTGGAATCATTCCATGCGCGGCTTTTATGCTTTAGATCAATCTGCTTTGCCGCCTTACTCTTAGTGCCCAATAGGGTCGAACAAGCCGCACTAAGCTCCGCGTTAGCCTGAATCGCGGCCACCACCGATTTAGCCTCGGAAAAATGCTCATTGGGAAGGTATCGACTATCGGAACGCGGGTAAGTGATAAGTTTATGCCGCTCGTATAAGCCCTGGCAGACATCCAGCACTTGTTGCGCGCTCAAAGCAAATGCTTTGCTGGCCTCTATTTGCAACGCTGATAAATTAAACGGTAATGGTGCTGCTTGTTTTTTATGTTCTCGTTTGAGCTTATTGACGGTCGCGGGCTGATGGCTGATGCGGCTTGCGACATTGTCGGCAAGTGGCCTAGAGAGATTCCGACCCTGTTCATCTAAATACCGCTGACACTCAATACTTGGGCGCCAATGTGCCTTAAAACTTTCTTTGTTTTGAGTTTCGAGGTTGGCCACAACTTGATAGAACGGTTGACTAACAAAATCTTCAATCGCTTGGTCACGGCGGACCACTAGGCCCAGAAGTGGTGTCTGCACACGGCCTACCGATAAGACGCCGCTGTAGCCACCTTTTTGTCCTTGTAATGTATAGGCGCGCGTTAAGTTAATACCATATAGCCAATCAGCTCGAGACCTTGCGAGAGCAGAGGTAGATAAAGCAATAAAGTCACGATTTGATCGAAGCTTAGAGAGTGCACGCTTTACGGCGCTTGCATT
The DNA here is from genome assembly GCA_034110505.1 of Gammaproteobacteria bacterium. GTDB lineage: Bacteria > Pseudomonadota > Gammaproteobacteria > Arenicellales > Arenicellaceae > Arenicella. Next base: position 3,783 of record JAWUZB010000008.1, on the reverse strand, counting down.
CAGATCGCTAATCAAACAGCGCTGCACCGCTGCCGTTTTAGCTCGGCTAACCCCGAAAAAGTTAATCACCTCGTCAACTAACAGCTGCCCCTCACGGTCTGGGTCGCCAGCATGTACTAATTGATCCGCTTGCTTAACCAGCTTGCGTAATACGCTTAACTGCTTTGATGTATTTTTTTTAACACTAAGCTGCCACTTATCAGGCACGATGGGCAAATGCTCATGCGACCACTTCTTAAACGCTGGATCGTATGCCTCAGGCTCCACCTGTTCAAGTAGATGCCCAATACACCAGCTCACGGTGTCTCCATTGGCAGCAACAATAAAACCATCAGCCTTACGCAATGGCTTGGGTAAGACATCTGCAATAGCACGCCCAAGACTAGGCTTTTCGGCAATGAATAAACGCATAATTAAAATACCTGTTTTTTTATACAGTATTTTAATACTGCTAGAAAGACAAGCATCTATTGGAGATGTTTTGCTAATAGCTGATTTAGAAATCGAACTTGGCCGTTTTGATTTCGAGGTTAAAGTGAAAATCGCCGGTTTCAAACTAACAATAAATTACCGTTGACGTTAATTTCACCAGCGTGAGTTCGGCCGTCACCAAGATCAATTAATGGTAATGAAAACTGCACATGTCGAGCACAGTTAACTTGCTAATGTTTATTTCCAACCAACTTTAGAGATTTTATATCATGACGTTTAAAACTATTCGAAGTACTCTAGCCGCTAGCTTATTAATTGTTGCAGCAAGTATTTTTTCAGCTCCAAGCTTCGCGGCACATCACGGTGAAAAAGACGCTAAGAAAGATATCGTTGATACGGCCGTTGCAGCCGGATCGTTCAATACTTTGGCCGCTGCGTTAACCGAAGCCGGCCTGATTGACACTCTAAAAGGTGTCGGCCCATTTACTGTATTCGCACCCACTGATGAAGCTTTTGCGAAAATTCCAGCAGATCAATTAAAAGCAATTTTGGCCGACAAAAAACTGTTAACTTCAATTCTTACTTACCATGTTGTTGCTGGCAAGGTAATGGCGGCTGATGTAGTCAAGCTAGAGTCAGCGACGAGCTTACAAGGTTCTGAATTGGCCATTTCAACTACTGACGGCGTAAAAGTTAATAATGCCAATGTGGTCAAAACTGATATCAAAACCAGCAATGGCGTAATTCATGTAATCGATACTGTATTAGTGCCAGCGCCGTAAATTTTTCGCTTGAAATAGTTGAATAAAAGCCATTTGATGGCTTAATCAAAAAAGCCGACTCAGTTTATTTGAGCCGGCTTTTTTTATGTTTATCTGGCGACAATCTAAACTGCTTGCCTATTTCCCATCGCCTACCTTTGCGCAAATTAATAAAGGTTATCGAATAGGTCTTAAGCGACTGATGTTTAACTCTAGCATTCGAATCGACTGGCTATCTGAGCTAAATCTATTTATCCTTTACTTGCTAACGTAACATTATCAATCGGCCTTGACCCTAGCCTTTCGATACATGCGAATTGCGCTATGCCTATTCCGCTTCATCCGCGTTCAGGCTATGGCCAAATCTATACCAACTAGTTGAGAGAAACAGTGGCATCTTTTGATATCAAAAGCCCCGGCCTTGATGGCTTGGAGTATCTGCGCGACTATCATACTTTTGGTCGTCGCAAAGGCGCTGTGGACACGGTAATGGATTACTCATATATCTCAAAATTTCATGCGGTGATTGAATGGCGAGAACCCAATTGGTTGCTTAAAGACGTTTCAAAAAACGGCTTAAAACTTAACAATAAAATTATTGCTGCACAAAAGCCGGTGATTTTAAAGCTTGGAGACATCATTGACTTGGCTGGTACCGGCGAGGTAACGCTGACAATTAACAATCTCGATGCACCCGTGCCGATGCTGGTCAACAAGGCTTCACCAAGCAACACAATTCAAATTAATGAAAGTATTTTATTGCCCGATGAAGATCTGCCAGAGCTAGCCTTATACCTCTGCCCCGACCGCCAGCAATGGTTTGCCGAGCGCTTAGAACTAGGAATTGAAGTCGGCCCATATGAGCATGGCGACTCAATCAAATTGAATGGTATAGAGTGGACGTTTTTACTCATTGCCGACGATGATGCGACCTCTGAGTTCAGTCCTAAGCAAAGCAGATTAAACGATGTTACATTTCGATTTGACCTAAGCCAGGACGAAGAAAATACAAATCTGACGTTAATTGAAAATGGGCTAGAAATTAATCTAGGCGAACGTTCGCATCACTATCTTCTACTGCATTTGCTGCGTCATCGTGCAGAGCAAGACAACCATTCAGGCTGGCTCGATAGCCAGCTCTTAATGAAGCAGCTTGGTCTCGAAGAGACTTATATGAATATCCAGATTTTTCGAGTCCGTAAACAAGTTGCCGCCGCCCTTCCCTCGAGCACGGGGCACTCGAAGCTTATCGAGCGACGTCGTGGTGCTCTCAGAGCTAACATACATAACGTCAAAATCTATAAAGAAGGGATTGAGGAGCGATAGCACCCTTAATAATGAATCTACCTCTTAATCAATTAGAATTTCTCGGTCGCTACAAATTAGTTCGTGAACTAGGTCGCGGAGGCATGAGCATTGTGTATCTGGCAGAAGATACTGAGCTTGGCCGTGAGGTTGCAATTAAATGTGTCGATACCCACGACAAGCTAACCGCTAAGCTTGCCGAGCGCCTGCGATCAGAGGCCAAGCTGTTAGCGCAGTTGAACCACCCTAATATTGTGCAGCTCTACGATGTCGTCGAGCAAGATAATATTCTAGGGTTGGTTATTGAGTTCATAGGCGGCGACACGCTAACTCAACGACTCAAGCAAAATCCGAGTAAAGAAGTAAAATTGAAATGGTTATCTGAAGTAGCCGAAGGGCTAGCGAGCGCTCACCAAAAAGGCATTGCTCATTGTGATTTAAAAACCGACAATATTTTAATTACACATGACAACATTGCCAAGATCGCCGACTTCGGCATAGCCAAAGTAAAGTTAGATGGCTATCTAGAGGACGACGGTTTAACCCGTATCGACAGCGTCAGTGGAAGTTATTTTTCACTCTCGCCAGAACAAGCGACGGGACAAGGGGTGGACACGCGAACCGATCTATTTTCACTAGCGATATTAATTTATCAAACTTTAATCGGTGAGCACCCGTTTGGCGACACCAGTAATAAGGCTGCATTGTTACAGAGAATTATCAATCAACCGTTAGAGCTTTCTCCTTCTGGGCAACAGAAACTTGGTGCCAGGCTTGCCAGCTTGATTAAAAATTTGCTCAGTAAAAAACCGCAAGAGCGTTTATATAACGCAAGCGAAATATCTGAGCTTCTTAGGAGTAATCAAGAGCAACGATCGGCTAATATCGGCGGCGATAATACTCTTGAAATTCCGCTTCAGATCGCAAAAATTGATTTAGATAAAGATGTCTCAACAGCGCGAAGTCCATGGCTAAGTAGGTTATCTCTTATAGCGGCCGGTTTTTTAGTTGGCATTGTCCTAATTCAATTAATGCCCGAGAAAAAGGCTTCTGTTAGTGGTGCCTCTTACATAGCATTAGACGAAATAGCGATAACCGCAGCGGAGGGTTTTAATAAAGCGCTTTTGCCACTAATCAAAAATGCGATTCGGCAATCGGCTGAAGACTCTATATTAGGCTTTGAGAGAACCGGCTTAGTAGAGCCGAAGGAACTCAACTCTACCGACGGTAGTTATGAGGAGCGGGCAAATACCGTTGGCGTCAAAACCATCGTGGTTATTTCAGC
>JAWUZB010000007.1:0-8556 GCA_034110505.1 Gammaproteobacteria bacterium | reverse complement strand
GCTGCATTAACGCTGTAATCGGTATTATTAGTACGCCTTTTTCAAGCTGTGGTAAGCGATGTAAGGCTAATAAACGTTGCGAAACAATATCTGGATGCGGCGATACCCGGTCATAGGGAAGGCACTCCCAATCAGGAAACGTGAATATCGGTGCTTCATGACCTAAAAAGAACTCTAATTCTTTCGCTATAACAGGCATATGCTGCGCTTCTGAGCAGACATATATTATTGGACCACTATTACGCGCAAGCTCAGCTAGAGAGAGGCTTGACGCCGCCCCATAGAGTTTGCGCCAATGCAGAACTTCGCCCGCTTTAGTTGGAAGGATTGGATTATTTGAAGATTGCACGGCGGTTTGTTCTGCTGGTCTAGGGTGTTCAAAAAGAAGCGAGATAATATCACTTAGGCTGTCAAAACGCGTTGCTATTTGCGTTCTATCGCTATCGCGGCTAGTTTACATAATCGGTGACGCCCTTAGCGAGGGGGGGGGAGCCCAGCCCAGCAGTAGAACAGACATGCTGATGAATGATAAGCCTATCGATCAACAGGGCTAGCGATCCCTAGAACTCCTTGCTGCAAAACATGACTATAAATTTGTGTGGTTTCAATACTTGCATGACCTGATAATTCTTGAACCGTACGAATATCATTGTCTTGTTCAAGCAACCTTGTCGCAAATCAATGGCGCAACGTATGACAATTGGCCTGTTTGGGAATACGGCAAACTTAAATGGCGTTTTTAACATTGCATGCAACGAACGGTCTAAACATAATGCCTAAGTTAAACACCAGAACGAGGGTCACGGGATACTTATATGACGGAAACAAAAATTGCCAAGCTAACTCCTTTGCGGCGTTTGGGTATTTTCGTGACAGTACATTAGGCATGTCTACTTCACCATAACCGTTTTCTAAATCAACCTCATGTAACCGCATAACAGTGATAATTTGCTCATGCAATTGATCAGTTGGTGTTTCAAGTAAAATAGTGCGCCGGTCTTTATTTCCTTTCCCCGACCGAACAACAATCATTTGCTGATCATAGTCGATATCTTTCACTCTTAATCAAATTGCTTCACCCGTTCTCAAACCAGAGGCGTACATAATTGCTGCGATTAGCGGCCAAGTTGACTTAAACGCATAATAACAGAGGTTGCTTCTTTATGGCAAAATACAACCGGAACACGTTTTGGTACTTTTGCTCTCGTTAGACTGAGCTGGCCTAAAGTGATGAGATGGATACCTCTTGTTAACGGCATCATGTTCTGACTTGGGATTCATTTGATTTGACTTGAATTTATTGAGGTATCCATAGATGTCCACTTCAATTAGACCAGAACACTCTTATTTGGATGACCAATATAAATGGATAATTTGTCTAGCTACGTGGGTCATTTGATAATTTATTTGAATTTATAATATTTATATGATAAAAAATATAGATCAAATGATAGAAGAGTAGCTTTAGCGACCTGAAACTTTCGAGTTGTAGGCTTAGTTATAATGCTTTTATTGATTGATTCATGTCTACACGAAGTTTGTATCAAGTGCAGACAGGGATAAAAAACAGCCTGAGAGGGTCAGAAAACGCAGTAGTTTTGAGACCGATGTTTTAAAAAAAAGAATTGTAAACGTCTACTACTTCGAAGAACTTAAAACATATTCATCAAAGGATCATAGTTATGCAAGTCAAAAGAACTCATCAACAACGCGGGAGTCTGAGCCTAAGGCGTACGGCACTCGCGGTTGCGGTTTCATCCGCAATCTCAATGATAGCCCCTAATGTAGCTTACGCTCAGGAAGACATACTCGAAGAAGTTGTCGTCACCGGCATTCGCAGCAGTATCAAACGCGCACAAGACATCAAACGTAATTCTTCTGGCGTGGTTGATTCGATCGCATCAGAAGATTTGGGTAAATTCCCAGATTTGAACGTAGCTGAATCATTGCAACGCGTGCCTGGTGTATCAATTGACCGCTCTGGTGGCGAAGGTCAATCGGTAACCGTGCGTGGCTTAGGCCCAACTTTTAACACGGTTCTTCATAATGGCCGTCAAATCGCAACTGATACGGGCGATCGCTCTTTCAGCTTTGATACCTTAGCGGCCGAGCAAATTACCGGCGCTGATGTGTTGAAAAGCGGCAGTGCTATTTACCAAGAAGGCGGCATTGGCGCGACCATCAACGTAAAGTCAATTCGTCCTTTCGATAATCCAGGCCTGCACATTGCCGGTTCATTCAAAGCGATATATGAAACTTTGTCTGAAGAAGCGACTCCTTCTGCATCGGTATTATTGAGCAATACGTTTGCCGACGATACCTTTGGTGTTAGCTTGGCGGTAAGTCACCAAGAGCGTGACGTACAAATCAATCAAATTGGAACAGCTGGCTGGCGTCCAGGCCAAACGGTTTCGAATCGCAACGATGGTGTGTTATTCACTAATGCCTATATCCCACGAAACTGGGATCAAATCGTAGATGAGCAAGAGCGTACGCGTACAAACGCAGGTTTGACCTTGCAATTTGCGCCATCTGAAGACCTACAAATAACCTTAGACGGTTTTGTTTCTAAGTTCGAAGTAGATTCTTTGGTTACTGACCTTGCGTCTTGGTTTGAGCCAGACCGCGTTGGTTCAGGCTCTATTGCCAGCAACGGTACTTTGATAAATTTTACTCAAGAAATTGGTTTGAACCAAGGTTCTGGTGACCCTGCGTCTGACTTCGTGTCACACACACGTAACAGCCGTGACTCAACCACCGAAGGCTTTGGTTTGAATGTTGAGTGGGACATTAACGAGAAGCTCCGTGCTAATTTCGATGTTTCAACTTCTGACGCTGAAAATGACCAAGCGGGTAAAAATCGCTTTAATGTAGTCGGTATTATCAATAACTATTCATTTGATGGCACTGGTAACCTACCGACCGTGGCTCATGATGGTTTTGGTGGCGGCGCACTTCCAGATGCTAGTCGCACTCGGTTGCACTATAACGAAGTAAACGGCGTGACCAATGAAGACGAGATATCTGAATTGAAGGCTGATTTTGAGTACCTGCCGGATTCAGAGATGATCGACAGCATCCGTTTTGGTGCCTATACCCAAGATCGTGAAAACTCGCGTTTTCAAGTCTCTGCGGGTCAATGTGCATTTTGCGGTTATCAAGTTGCTGCACCAAACGATACTATTGGTTTAACGGCTTTCACGGCCAACAACTTCTTCCCTGGATTGATCGATACGTTCTACGCCTATGATGGAGATGCGGTTTTAGATTTCTTGGCGTCGACTGGTAACCCAGCTACACCTACGTTACAGAACAACCGCTTCACGATTAACGAAGATATTCAGAGTTTATACGCTGACATTACATTCAACCTATCTGTAGGTGAAATGCCATTAACGGTGAATGCCGGTGTGCGTTACGCCGAGACAGATATCAACGTAACAGCGATTCAAAGCTTTATTTCTGACGTTGTACCTACCAGTGATTTAACCTTGTTCGCAAATCGTTTTGGACCAGCATCTGAATTCAACGAAGGTGGAAGTTACGACAATATCCTGCCTAGCCTCAACATGAAGTTAGATTTGAACGACGATATGGTTCTGCGCTTTGCCGCTTATGAGTCATTGACTCGCGCAACTATGGATCAATTATCTCCATCTACAAATTAAAACGAACCCCGTCGACAAAACTTGACGGCTCAAGGCGGTAACCCCGAGTTGGAGCCTTTTGAGTCAACTAACTTCGATATTGGTTTTGAGTGGTACTACGGTGAAGGCAATGTATTTTCAGTGGCTTATTTTGACAAAGACATTGGTAATTTTGTAACTCGTCTATCAGGCCCAGAGAACTTTAATCTAACCGATCGTGTTGGACCTGATTTCCGTTGCACCGATGCACTTTGTGCGCCGGATGCTTTGGTCGCAGGTGTTGATGTAGTCGGTACTACTGAAGAACTGAATGGCCAATCAGAAGTTTACCGAGTAACTCGGCCGCAAAACGGTGAGGCAGCAAGTGTCGACGGTTTAGAAGTTTCTATAACGCATCTTTTCGAGAATGGTTTTGGTATCTCTGCAAACGCGACTTTGGTAGACAGTGACGTGAGCCTTGGTAACGACCAATCGTCGTCTTTTGCACTTGAAGGCTTAGGCGATTCGCAAAACCTTGTATTGTTCTATGAGGATGATTCATGGTCTGCGCGTATTGCGTATAACAACCGTGAAGAATTCTTGCGTCAAATTGACAATGGATTCAACGGTGAGCCAGTTAATACTGAAGAATTTTCGCAAGTTGATTTATTCGCCAGTTACGCCATTAACGACTCACTAACTGTATTCTTTGAAGGCGTTAATGTCACCGAAGAAGAGTTGGTACAAACTGGTCGTTTTGCTAACCAGATTTACAGCATCGAAGATAATGGCGCTCGTTATGCTATTGGTATTCGTGGTAAATGGTAGAGCTTAGTTGGCTTTAATCTTGGAGGGGTTTTGGCTTGTCTTAGATTATGAATTTATTTTATAAGGGTGGCTCACGGGGAGATTCGTGGGCCATTTTTTTTAACCTTTTTAGGTGGGAGTAGCTTTTGTTATTGAACTTCGATTAGCGGCAATGTATGCGAGAAAAAATCAGTTCATACCCAAGAGCCAAGCTAGGAATTCAATAAAAAGAGAAAAAAAACCTCAACTTGCCAAACTGAATAAACAATACAAAACCCTCCTAACTAGTTATAAACTACCCAAAGATAAAAAAATATCTAAACGCACCAATCCAATCATGACAAAAGCAATAAAAAAAATAGCCATCGTCGGCGGCGGCACCGCTGGCTGGCTCAGCGCCGCAGTAATTGCCGCGCACCACAAAACCGATGGACCCAATGGCCTGCAAATCGTATTGGTGGAATCTTCCGACATACCCACAATAGGGGTTGGTGAAGGCACTTGGCCAACAATGAAAAATACCCTGCGTAAGATAGGTATTAAAGAAAGTGATTTGTTTAAGCACTGCCATGCAGCGTTTAAGCAGGGCGGTAAATTTATTGATTGGGTGCATGGTAATGGTGATTTCTACTACCACCCGTTCACCGTTCCACTGGGTTATGGGCGCTTAGACTTGGCTCCTTATGTGAGCGACATAGAACAATTTGCGGTGGAGTCTAACTTTCAGCACCATGTCTGTGAGGCGGGTCTTGCACCAAGAAGTATGGCTGAGAAGGAATATTCTGGGCAATGTAACTACGCTTACCACTTAGACGCTGGCGCCTTTGCAGATCTGTTAAAACGCCATTGTAAATCAGAGCTAAGCGTGGAGCATGTGATAGACACCGTAGATGACGCTGAGTTGGACGGTGAAGGTAATATCTTATCGATTTCCCTAGGCGAGGGTGGCCGTCTAACAGCAGATCTATTTATTGATTGCACTGGTTTTAGTTCGCTCCTCTTAGGCCAGAAAATGGGCGTGGAATTTTTAGCAAAAGACGATGTCTTATTTAATGATTCGGCATTGGCTTTGCATGTACCGTATGGATCTGAAGACCACCCGCTTGCAACTCATACAATCGCCACTGGTCAAAACGCCGGTTGGATTTGGGATATCGGTTTGCCCTCGAGGCGCGGGGTGGGGCATGTATATTCCAGTAAATATTTGAGTGACGACGAAGCAGCTAACAATCTGGCTAAGTATGTAGGAGTACAGCCGGGTGAACTCGAGCCACGAAAAATTGGCTTTAACTCTGGGCATAGAGCTAAGTTCTGGCATAAAAATTGTGTTGCGGTTGGAATGTCTGCTGGTTTTGTTGAGCCTTTGGAAGCGACTGCGATTATGTTAGTTGAAATTTCCGCACGTTATATTGCCGAGAACATGCCGTCTGACACCGATATTATGCGCATTACCGCAAGGCGTTTTAATCAGCAAATGGATTATCGTTGGGGCCGCATTATTGATTTTCTAAAACTACACTATATGCTGACCAAGCGCACTGAACCTTATTGGCAAGCGCACCTAGATCCTGCAACTATCCCTGAAAGCTTGTGCGAAGACCTGGCGATCTGGGCTTGCCGCGGGCCAATAAGTGCCGACTTTGATAGTGCAATTGAATTGTTTCCTGCCGCGAGTTACCAATACGTACTCTACGGGATGGGATTTAAACCGGACTTTTCAAAACAAGCCTATTTGTATAAAGAACAACTGCAGGCTCGGCGTATAATTCAGCAAAATCAGCAATTAACACAGCAGATGCTGCGCAGCCTGCCACCGCATCGCGAATATATTGAACAATGGTTGGCCTCGGCTAACTAAATAAAAAACTCATCACCCAAGGATAACCATGACCAAATTAGTAGAGCTGACCCCAGGGCAGCATGGCGAATTAAAAGTGGCTAGCGATGCTGCTTTAACAGTAGCCAAGGGCCAACACCTAATCGGCTTAAAAGTAACAGAAGTGGCGCAAGCCATTACTTGTTTCCCGGTATTTTTTACTCGCGCGTCGGTCGCCGGAGACTGGGCTATATCGGCCATAACGGGCATTGAACTGAATAATAATTTGTTTATTGTCGATGATGCTTGGGATGCGATATACCAGCCGACAGGAATGAAAACTTTTCCGTTCTATCTAATGAACTCGTCACGTGATGAAAATGGTTACACCATAGGTATTGATGAGAACAGCAAGGCATTTACTGAGGATGGTAAGCCTATTTTTGACGACAAAGGCAAGGCAAGTTTGATGTTGTCTGCTGTTGCCGCGCAGTTAGACGAAGATGTTAAGAATGAGGTTCGCAGCTATAAGTTTTGCCAAGAGATGGAAAAGCTTGGGCTAATGAAAGCAATGGACGTCTTGGTGCATCACGTCGATGAGAGCGTAACTACATTGACCGGATTGCACACAGTTAATGAGGACAAGCTCCAAGGGCTCACTGAGCAAGAATTTGAAAATCTTCGTGGCCTTGGTTATCTAGCTCCGCTATACGGCATGTTGATGTCGATGTATCAACTTAATGCTTTGATTCGGCGACACAACTTAGTCCAGGGTGCAAAGTTAGTTAAGCAAGTAACCATGGAAGTGAGTAAAGACCCTAACAAACGCCTGTAATATGCTCGCTACGCTCTAATTTCGACCGCTGATGGGAAACGTTAAGCCCCTTGCGGAGTCCAGATGCAAGGTGCGATAGCGCCTTTATTGTCTGTAGCTGCTTGATGGTAACGAATATTTATCTGGCCGCTTTCTGCACCTTCTGACGCACCTCCTGTAAAGGCGTTGGTCACTGACTTAGCCGACATTTTCAGGATGGCCTAAACCTCATGTATAATCATTCTACGGCCTACCAACGGCCTACCAACGACTCGGTTGCTCCGAGCTCATGCCGTACCATTCGGGAAAAAATAACATGCTCATCAACACCGCCAGCTGTATGGCAATAAATGGAATTACCCCACGATAGATGTGGGCCGTTTGCACTTCATTTGGCGCAACACCTTTTAAGTAGAATAGGGCAAAACCAAACGGCGGTGTTAAGAACGAGGTTTGTAAATTCATGGCCACTAAAATTGCAAACCAAACTTGGTTTATGCCCAGCTCAACAACTACCGCGTAGACCAATGGCAAGACAATATAAGATATTTCGATATAGTCTAAAAAGAAGCCGAGTAGCGTGATTAACAACATAATAGCTATCAGAAAACCCCATTTCTCACCTGGAATAGAAAGTAGTAGTTGTTCGACCTGATGTTCACCACCAGTATACGAAAACCCCATTGAGAAAATTGATGCCCCTAGCAGTACAGCGAACACCATAGCGGTGATTTTGACCGTCTCGTGAGCGCTCTCCCACAACATCTTAATCGAAAATTTACGATATAGAATAGCTAATACAACGGCGCCTAAACACCCTAATGCTGACGATTCGGTTGGCGTGGCGACGGCGTTAAAGATTGACCCTAACACGACTAAAATTAGTGCTAGTGGCGGTATTACTGCGATTAAGGCATTAGCGATGACTTTTCCGCGTGAGTGATTTATGTTGCTCTGCGGAATAACAGGTGCGGCATTTGGGTTAAGCCTGCAATAAATTAGAACATAGATTATGTAGGCCCCGATAAGTACCAGTCCCGGCTTTAATGCTGCTCTGAATAAGTCACCGACAGGCACATTAAGAACATCGCCGAGGATGATCAAAACAATCGACGGTGGAATGATTTGCCCCAAGGTGCCGGCTGCGGTAATGGTGCCCGTGGCAAGCTCGGTTTTATACCCGTGGCGAAGCATCACTGGTAATGAAATTAGACCCATTGCGACAACGCTAGCGCCGACAACGCCAGTAGACGCGGCTAATAATGCGCCGACTAAAATAGTTGATATCGCTAAGCCACCTCTGAGCGAACCAAACAATTGCCCCATCGCTTCAAGTAATTGTTCAGCCAGTTTGGTGCGTTGCAAAATAATGCCCATAAAGATAAACAGCGGAACTGCCATTAGTACTTGGCCCTCACCATAGTCTCACATGTTGGCGTAAATACGATAGGGTATTTGCGCCAGTTGGCCTGGGTCTGCGAACAACACGACAA
>JAWUZB010000006.1:0-8789 GCA_034110505.1 Gammaproteobacteria bacterium | reverse complement strand
GTGCCCGGACAAGATCACGCCACCCTCTTGCCACGGCCCGACATGCGCAAACAGCGCTGCCTTTTCGTTGGTCTCGTCATAATGGCGATGTGCTGTGATGCCGTGGCTGTTTAAATATCCCTCAACCCATTCGATCAAGGGCAGGTTGCTGTCCCGACTAACCGTTGGAAAGGACACAAGTTTTTCAAGAATTTGGCGCTCACGGTCATTTAGGTCGAAATCATCTGGGGTATCTTTGTGCGCGTCTTCAGTGCTTCTCATCAATAAGTTGACGGCTAAGTTTGGAGAGATATACGAATCACCACGACTGATGTCTTGCAAAATATTGACTAGGTCATCTGAGGCGACTCCTTTCAGGACATAGCCGCGAGCTTGTGCCTTGAGTGCAGCTTGAACATGATGCTCTTGCTCAGAAACCGTCAGCATGATGACTTTAATAATTGGAACTCTGTCAGCTATTTCATGTGCTGTTTCTATACCGCCGCCGGGCATCGAAACGTCTAGTAGCATCAAATCAGGTAAATGTTTTTCGGCCTGAATGATTGCATCGTCTTTATTGCCAGCTTGCGCCACGACATCGAACTTGCCACTTTCCATCAAAGTGGTAACAACGCCCTCACGGAACAGCGGATGATCATCGACTACGATTATCGAAATTAAATCAGACATGATTAAGTAGTAACACCTTTGACCATAACAGTCGTTAGTCTAGAAAGTTGTTTAACGTAGCTACTTATCTAGAAATAGTAGGGACTACAGTCTACTATACCCATAAGTATTTCACCTAATCTTAGGCCTCATCAGCCAGACTAATAACTAACTTCAATGCGGTGCCAACGCCAAGTTCGCTATTGATGCTAAAGCGTCCGCCGAGACTCTCAACTCTATCCTTCAAGCCGACAAGCCCTAAATGAGCACTACCTTCTTTAAGTTTAGATTTTCTAAAGCCAATTCCATTATCTTTTAGCGATATAACTAACTCTTGGCCTTTGACATAAGCCGAAAGTCGACACTTTTTAGCGTCGGCATGTCGATGCGCATTGTTCAAACCTTCTTGTATAAAACGATAAGCGCAAATTTTAATCGGCAGTGGAATATCATTTGGTAACTCTTGGTAATACTGAGCTATCTCAGCTTTTGACTTGGCCCCGTGCAATGCAACCACCTTACGCAGACACTCTTCCAAACTCAGTTTTTCTAGTTCAGGCAACACAAGGCCCGACGATATCCCTCGAATTTCTTCCAAAGAGTTATCCAGCGCTTCTTTAACGGCATGAAACTCAGGGCCGAATAATTTGGCGGCCTCATGCTTTGAAACCTGATGAAGCCTCATAACCGCAAAGCCCATCAACTGTGCTGGACCGTCGTGTAAATCAGCGCCGACACGTCTTAAGAATTGCTCGTTCAACTCTACCGCTCTTGCACTAGCGGTTTTCATACTGCGCTGCATATTTTTATTGGCGGTCAGTAAACTTGAGAGTCTGCTTATTTGGCGGTTTAATTTTTCCTCTTGAAGTTCAATTGTTTTAATACCGCGCCTAAAGGTGTAATACAGCGCCAGAAATAAAATTAGTGCGCACACCAGCGCGAATGCTAATACCCTTAAACCGTAGTGCCTTGCATCGTTAATCGCCTCTTCAAAGTTATAGTCGATTCGAGCTATCGAAAACACCACACCCATTGGATCTTTGAGCTTGACCAACACTGTTAGTACTTGATTGCGGCCTAAGGCGCCGTCAACCAAAGTGCTCAATGAGATTAAGCTCAAGTCGAGAACATGCTCATTTGAGCTGCGATCGGCTAACAGCGCTAGTGCCGCTCGTTTTTCGCTCATATCAAAAGAAGCTTTAGACGAATCTGGCCAAATCGGTTTTAGATCAGGGGTGTATAGAGTGGCCGATTCAACGCCATTTAAATGTTTAAAAGATTCTCCGATACGAAGTATGTGAATAGCTTCAACTTTATCTGCCTGTTCACTGACCATGTCTACTACTTCGGAGACTTTAACGCCAACACGATGAGCTTCGTTTTCTACACCAGAAGAGCGCAACACGTAGTACCCGCGAAGTGTCATTACAGTGACGATAAGAATAATCGCAATAATTCCGGTAACCACAAACCGAGTGGTCAAATTATTTTTATTCGTCTCTACTACTTGGTTGAGTATGATTTCATTCATTTAGATAATTTCTTTAGCTTCCGTGGCCATTTCCGATCTTCGCATATTTCACCGCAATTGTCGGCGATATCTAACGCTTCGCAAAAATAAACCCCACTTCTAAATCTGAGGAACAAATAGCGCTATGGTGAGTCGAATTCTTGGCTAAATATTGTTGCCGATTTTGCGCTGTATAATGAGATCTGGATAGCGGCAACATTTGGCTTACTATCATATCCGATTTAGAATTATTAATAGACCCATGAAAACTACCACGAGCTTGTTCAGCCAAATGCTCGCGGCCTAGCAATGCTAGTTTAATCATCGAAGGTGATAACTTATCTATTAACACGGTCTTGTCTTATAGTCGGTATGATATTAAGTCTAAAGCATATGATTTAAATCAAACTCAGTGACTTCTGACCCTACATTAATGGACCCTAAAAATATGAACACACGTGTTTCAATACTTGTTCTAGCGGCTTTCTTGTCGCTGGCCTTCCTTGGTTTTACTGATGCGCAATCAAGCTCCGAAATGGCGCTGGAGACTAACGTCATTGAGGCCGACAAAATCACTAAAACAGCCTTGTTCGCGGGCGGCTGCTTTTGGTGTATCGAATCTGATTTTGAAAAACTAGACGGTGTAATAGAAGCCGAGTCTGGCTATACCGGGGGTGCGGCCGATACGGCTGACTATCAGACCGTATCGTATACTGAAACGGGGCACTATGAGGCGGTGCAGGTCGAATATGACCCGACTAAGGTAAGTTACTCTGAGCTGGTCGAGTATTTCTGGAAGCATATAGACCCAACTGACCCAAAAGGTCAGTTCTGTGATAAAGGCAGCTCGTATCGATCAGCCATATTCTATGCCGACGAGACTGAAAAAGCAGTGGTCGACAAATCACTCGCCAGCCTAATAACAAACAAACCGTTTGCTGGCGAAATTGTTACTGCAATCACTCAGGCAAAGCCATTTTACAGCGCTGAGGACTACCACCAAGATTACTATAAGAAAAACCCTATTCGTTACCGCGTGTATCGCACCGGCTGCGGTCGTGATCGTCGAGTCGCACAGTTATGGAGTAAATGATTTATAATTCGAGCCGCACTTTAACCGCCTGGCGATACCCGACTAGAGGCTATTAGCCACTCAACTTCGGTCCAATTAGAGGTTAACGCCGCTCATATCTAGTTGCACAAATGATACACCTTTGTGTAACTGGGTCAGCCTCTAGCCTCGCGCTTGAAATAAACTCGTCGCATTCGATACAACGCCCGTATTCGCCCAACTTGATAGCATCCAAGGCGCGCTCGATATTGGTTAGGAGAATGGCCTGACGTTGAGCATTAGCTTGCGCCATTGCTTGGCCTTGCATGGCGTCCATTCTTGATAATCGGCCGACGCTACTCTGATCAAGTTTAACTGGTTGGGCGGCATGGGTGACTAATGTCGAGGTCTCGAGAACCTCTAATTTCAGGGTATTAAGTTGTTGTTTAAAGCGTGGTAGGTTCAGTGATTCGGGCACTAGAGGTCTACCTTATTACCTGAGTTGATGTCTGATCGCTGTATCAACATCTCCATCGGCGACTCATCAAAAGCGATATCGAACTCGCTTAGAGAGTCTGCGTGATCGGTTTTTAAATCAACAAAATTAAACATCTCTCTATCGGTTAAATGTGACGGTGTAAGCCTCGACATAGACTTAAACACATTCACCACTCGGCCAGGTTGTTGTTGGTCCCATTCATATAACATCTGTTTAATCTTTTTGCGCTGCAGATTCTCCTGCGAGCCACAAAGATTGCACGGAATAATCGGGAAGCCTTGGATATCTGAAAATTCTTGAAGGTCACTTTCTCGGCAGTACGCTAATGGTCGAATAACCATATTTTTTTTGTCATCGCTGACTAGTTTAGGCGGCATACTTTTTAGCCTAGCGCCGTAGAACATATTTAAAAATAGAGTTTCCACCATATCGTCCATGTGGTGTCCTAGGGCAATTTTTGTAGCCCCTAACGTATTCGCGGTGCGATAAAGAATGCCTCGGCGCAAACGCGAACATAGTGAGCAGGTTGTTTTGCCCTGTGGGACTTTATCGACAACGATGCTATAGGTATCTTCTTCAACGATGAGATACTCTACGCCCAAATTGGTCAAATAATTCGGCAATACTTCGGCTGGAAAGCCAGGTTGCTTTTGATCAAGGTTAACCGCAATAAGCTCAAAATCTATTGGCGCTCGACGACGTAAGGCGATCAAAATATCGAGCATTGCGTAGCTGTCTTTACCGCCAGACAAACACACCATTACACGATCACCATTCTCAATCATATTAAAGTCTGATATTGCCTGGCCAACGTTATGCTGGAGCCGTTTTACTAATTTATTATCGCTGTGTTCCAGTTTTCGTGAGTTTTTCATAACGCTACAGTCCAGTAGTGAATAATATATTCAACTTACTCGAACAGTTATATTTTGAGCTAAGTTAAGTTTCAGCCAACAGGCTATTTCGGCGCTATTCTACTCGACTAGCCCGCCAAACTTAAGCAATTCAAACCAATCAGCATAAGTAAATTAAATTTGTTTGCCGCTGTTACCACGCTTTGCTTGCGGTACGCTGTCACAAGCTTGTAATATAAAACCTATGTAATGTGACAGAAATTAAACCTGTAAAAACCCACACAATAGGAAACTCTGTGAGCGCACATATATTGATTGTTGATGATGAAGCCGCGATTCGCGACATGGTTCGTATGGCTTTAGAGATTGATGGTTTTGAGGTCTCAGACGCCAGCAATGCCCATCAAGCGGTGAAGATTCTAGAACAGAGCGATATTGACCTGATATTACTCGACTGGATGATGCCGGGTGTTTCAGGCATCGACTTCGCCAGTAGAATCCGCCGCGAAGGCAACCATCATGTCGGTATCATTATGGTAACCGCCAAAGACAATGAAGATGATTTGATTCGAGGTTTAGAGGTTGGTGCTGACGACTATATAAAAAAGCCATTTTCAACCAAAGAATTAGTCTCTCGAATGAAAGCCGTTTTACGCAGACTGTCAGATAAAAGTCCCCTAAATGACATCGTTAGTGCCGGCAAAATAGAAATTGATACCACTCAACATCGGGTGCTAATTGACTCGAAGAACGTTGACTTCAGCCCAACTGAATTTCGCCTTCTGCATTTTTTGCTATCCCACCCAGATCGTGTGTTTGCTCGGGATCAATTGCTGGATAATGTTTGGGGCGACCAAGTTTATGTTGAAGATCGCACTGTAGACGTGCATATTCGACGTCTGCGGAAAGTATTAGAGCCTTACCAGTGCGACACCTATATTGATACCGTGCGTGGCGTTGGCTACCGCTTCTCACTACAATCCAGCTAAGCCTTAAAGCTGAACTTGGTCTTGACACAGAATTTTAATTAAGCAAACGATCGCTATGCAAAATGATATCTGGAAATTCGTTGGCTTACTGATTATGGCGGCCGTATTTGGCTACACCGTGGGGTATATTCTGCTCACCATGCTCGTAGCGTCGATCGGCATTATTGTTTGGCAAGTATATCGACTCAATTTATTATACCTATGGGCTGAAAACCCAAAGACCAACCCGATGCCAGAGGTAGACGGCCAACTTTACAGCTTATACCGGTCTATAATTCGCACAAATGCTAAAAATTCGAGGCGAAAACGCCAATTAAGTGCGTATTTAACTCAGTTTAGAAAAGCCGTAAGCGCGCTTCCTGATGCGATTGTATTGGTTGACGATAATGGCAAAATTGAATGGGCCAATCGCAACGCAGATACAGTGCTTGGAATCCGCTGGCCTGAAGACAGCAATGTACGTTTCGCTGACTTAATTCGTTATCCAGAAGTCGACCAGTTACTGGAAAATGCGAATTCCATGAAAAAACCTCCTGAGCAAGGAGTTGTCGTCAGTGCAAATTCGAATCACGATCAGACGATTAGTTTCAAATGTATACGCTATACAAATAGTCTGCGAATGGTGATCGCTCGTGATGTCAGTCGTTTAGTTAAGGTCAATCAAATGCAGTCTGACTTTGTAGCCAATGTGTCGCATGAGTTAAAAACACCCCTAACGGTGCTCAAAGGTTATGTAGAAATTCTACGCGACAACCCTGATCTACCACTTAAGTTTGCTAAGCCATTGGCTCAGATGAACCTACAAACCGTGCGCATGGAACTAATCGTCGGCGACTTGCTATACCTAGCAAGGCTAGAGGACAGTGCCAATGTAACCCCACATGAGCCTGTCGATGTTACCAATCTAATTAATACTATCGTTGAAGCCGTTGGACCTCTGATTGAAGAAAAACAACATAAACTAGAGCTTGATATTGATTATTCACTTTTGCTTAATGGCGCGTCAACAGAGCTACACAGCGCATTCTCAAATTTAATCACCAACGCGATTAACTACACACCCAAAAAAGGAATAATTAAAGTTCGATGGAAAAGTGGCCAACACAATGGCAAGACCTGCGCCCTATTTTCGGTCACTGATAATGGCTACGGAATTGCAGCCCAACACTTGCAACGTCTAACCCAGCGCTTTTATCGCGTCGATACAGATCGCTCGAGAGAAGGTGGCGGCACTGGTTTAGGTTTAGCCATCGTAAAGCATGTACTGCAACGTCACTCAGCCGAACTCGAAATACACAGTCAAGAAGAAGAAGGTAGTGTCTTCATATGCGTGTTTCCCCAAGGTCAAATTGCTAGCGCTAAGCAAGTAAATAAAGCCTCGGTAAGTTAAAGGGTTATTTTAGCAATCACGTAAGCGTGATCGCTTGGCTTATCGGTTTCTTCGCCCGGTGTGACACCGATCAGTTCGTTACCATGAATAATTTCATATTCAGCCCTATCTGACTTGGCTAATGCGGCCGAAACAATGCCGTGCATCAATACTTGCAGCTTGCCACGATGATTATAATCATAGCGCTCGTTTGCTGGTAATCGCATGACTAAATTGACCGCATCGTCAGCACAAAGGGCCTCTAGAGTACGACTAAACTCGGAATCGTTAAAGTCACCTGTAATATAGTATTCGTTGCCATGTAGGAGCGTTCGCTGAGCTTCACGATGAATTAGATGCGCCTGTTCAACTCTAACGCCTAACTTACCATCAGAACCTGGGTCGATAGGTGCAAAGATACTCTGTTGATAACGTTTAGACGCCAGGTGTACGTTAATCAACGTTAGCCGTTTTGCCGACTCTTTTTCGATAAAATCACATACCAAGGGCTTTCGAGAGTCATCAAACGCCCAATTACCCTGCCCGATAACGTGGAGTGACTCGGGGTCGAAACTGACTCGGCTGGGGTTATACAAATATCCATTGCGAATGTTGCCACCAGGTTGCCCGCCATCGGCGCCGAGCTCGGGGCTAATATCGACCCACTGATATTCAATTCCGCTCAATTGCTTGATGGTTAAAATCAGTAAGCGATAAGTCTCCGCGGCGTCGACTACGCTGGTTATTTCAGCGCCATCGCTGTCTTGAATTTCTTGCAATGCCACAATGTCAGGCGAGTTTGCTTGTAATACCACAGCTTGTGCCAAGGTGTGAAAGCGCCCTTCGCCCCAATCATCGTCAACATCTTGACGAGGGTTTTGCACGCGCACCGATGACTCAACGTTTGGATCAAGATTAAAACAATTTAAGGTCATTACCGTTAACGCACCGGCACTTGGCGTTAAGTTTGATTTGTAGACATCAATGAAATTCGGTTCAACCACAAACGGCTCACTGACCGCCATTTGATAGGAGTCGACTCGATAATTAAGCGGCCCCTCTATCCGGCTTTTAAGTTTGGCTCCAACATTCAAACGCTGGGCATGATTATAATTAGTCATGCGAAAACCCGGCAGCCAACGCATGTCATTGAGATGGTCGCCAATAAAGCCACCATCGGAAGTACGTGGCGCGCTTTGGTCATGCTCAGGGGAATCTAAGGCAACAACGTAGTCAGCGAATTTATTACTTGGTGATATAAAGGTTTGACCAGGCTCTATAGCCAGCAACATGCCTTCGAGGCTATTCAATAGAATCGCCAACTCAACATTGTTGCTGGGCACAAACTCTTGCGTCAGGGCTATCGCGTCTATGCCGTCAGCGTCGGTGCTTTTCACCTCTGCTGATTCAAAACGCAGTTGCGTAACTGGCTTGGCGGTTTCATGTTTGACGTAGTCGAGGCATTCTCCGCTGACCGACAAGTGAGCGCCTTTATTCGGCTTCCAATCAGGGCTATAGACGAAAATCGCATCCGAGCCTTTTCCGTCCCACGCCTTATTAGGGGTTTGTAAAAAAAAGCCCCTGCGAACAACACCAGTGACCACGCCTGTAGTCGTAACGGTTTGATTTGAGAACGGTGAAAGTAGACCTTCGCCTTGAAGGTCTCGGATAGCTGTATTGGCCACGGAGTTACTCAGTTTGAATTATTTCAATCGAGTATAACTAAAAGTGGCCAATCAACGAGCGTCGATTGGCCACTAGGGTAATTACGACCTCGATATCCACGATCAAGGTGTATAGACCGCTTACGCCAACTGCTCGCTGACTTTATCAATTGCCTTGTGTCGAACATCTTGGCCTTCGACGAGG
>JAWUZB010000005.1:0-7760 GCA_034110505.1 Gammaproteobacteria bacterium | reverse complement strand
CTGAGCGTAGCCGAAGGATCTCCCGAGTTACATTCTGAACAATGAGATCCTTCGGCTACGCTCAGGATGACAACCTTTCTCGTTAGGACGACAACCTTTCTCGTTAGGATGACAACCTTTCTCGTTAGGACGACAACCTTTCTTGTTAGGTCGACAACCTCTCTCGTTAGGTCGACAACCTCTCTCGTTAAGATGACTCTGGCTTTCTGCAAACCTACCAATCATGAAAAAGCAAAAAAACAATATCCATGGAGTAATTCTCCTCGATAAACCCACCGGTTTAAGCTCAAACGGAGCTCTACAAAGAATTAAGCATGGCTTCAATGCTAAGAAGGCTGGTCATACCGGTGCCCTTGATCCGTTGGCCACAGGATTGCTTCCAATTTGCCTAGGCCAAGCAACCAAAGTCTCGGAGTATCTTCTTCACTCGCATAAAAAATATACTACCGTTATAAAGTTAGGTGAGGTTACTGATACCTTGGACAGTGAGGGTGAAATCACGGTTAGTAAGCCGGTTGATGTCAGCGACCCGCAGTTACAGGCGGCGCTCGAGCAATTTCGCGGTGATATCAAACAAGTACCTCCGATGTATAGCGCCTTAAAGAAAGATGGACAACCACTCTATAAACTCGCCCGTCAGGGTGAAATTATCGATAGGCCGGAACGAGATATGACGGTTTATAGTCTCGACGCAATTCTTCTTGACCCATGTCACGTAGAACTTATGGTTCATTGCTCTAGCGGATTTTATATTCGTTCCTTAGCCCATGACCTCGGGCAAGTCTTGGGCTGCGGCGCTCATGTTGTTGAGCTTAGAAGAACAGACATAAAAGCGATTAATGTTGATATAGCGCATTCTTTAGAGCAGGTTTTAACGGCTGATTTAAAAGACGTTCTTTTGCCGCTTGAAGTGCTGATTGAGCACATGCCTAAAATCGAAATAAGCGATGCTCAAGCTTTAAGTATGATTCAGGGCAAAGCAACGTCAGCGAATGGCCTGACAACCGATCAAATAACGCGTTTTTATCAGCCCAATGGTTATCTCTTTGGCGTCGGTGAGGTCAATGACACTGGCTTTATCAAAGCTCGAAAAACCTTTGTTGATACCGAAAATTAGAGCGTCTAAGCTCTGAACACCAAAAATACCCTTAAAAGTCGCAAAAACAGCTATTTTTGATTCAAATAGGCGTGATTTCTAGACTCAAACGGTTAGAATACGCGCCTACCTGAGACAGCAGTCTTATGGTATTAATCGCTTCATTTTCCACCCTTCAGGGAATTGAAGCACAACCAAATTCTGAAGAGGAATAGTATTATGGCATTAACAGCCGCAGACAAAGCTGCCATCGTTGCAGACTACCAACAACAAGAAGGCGATACAGGTTCACCTGAAGTTCAAATCGCATTGCAGACAGCTCGAATTTTAGACTTGTCTCCACACTTCAAAGAGCACACTCATGACCATCACTCGCGCCAAGGTTTGTTGCGTTTGGTAAATCAACGTCGTAAATTACTTGATTATTTGAAGAAAAATAACGTTGAGCGTTACAGAACAGTTATCGCCCGCTTAGGCTTACGTAAGTAGATAAGCAGCACAATATAACCTTGATTTACGCAATAACGACCTCATTTATCCGGACTAATTTCCCTCAAGCTCTCAAGCTAGGCCTGGCCCTTAATTGTCGAGCCAGCGAAAAAATAGCGTCGAATATGCGAGCTGTCGCAACGCCGATCACGGTTGTATAAAATAGCCGACTTAAGCCTTATCTTTGGATAAGGCTTTTGACGTTTTAGGGGTGTCTCCACCCGTAGTCCTGTCCACTGGGAGTGGCTAAAACCGGAGAAGGCAAAGTACGAAATAGTTCGTACATTGTTTAAAAGTAGGTTAATTCCGGCGGCAATAGGGCCCCAGGGATATTAAATATATAGGTAATTCGTATGTCAAAGGTAACAAAAACCTTTCAATTCGGTGAGCGTGAGTTCACTTTAGAAACTGGTGAGATCGCTCGCCAAGCCGACTCGGCTATCATCGCCAGCTGTGGCGATACCACTGTTATGGTTACTGTCGTCAACAAGATGTCAGGTCAACCAAGAGATTTCATGCCACTAACGATTGATGTCGAAGAGCGTACCTACGCTGCTGGCAAGATCCCTGGTGGCTTCTTTCGTCGTGAAGGCCGTCCTTCCGAGAAAGCTATTTTAACCTGTCGTTTGATCGATCGCCCACTACGTCCACTGTTCCCAAAAGGCTTCGGTTATGACGTACAAGTGGTTATTACGATTGTTTCTATTGACCCAAACATCGACACTGAGATCGTTTCTCTAGTCGGTGCTTCTGCGGCTCTAGCAACCTCAGGTATTCCTTTTAACGGCCCTGTTGGTGCAGCACGCGTTGGTTATATCAACGGTGAATATGTCCTTAATCCAGATCGTGATCAACTCGTCACTTCTGATCTAGACTTAGTAGTTGCTGGAACTAAAGACGCGGTTCTAATGGTTGAGTCTGAAGCCAACGTCCTTGCTGAAGACATCATGTTAGGTGCCGTAATGTACGGACATCGTGAGTCACAAAAAGCAATTGCCGCTATCGAAGAATTGGCCGCTGAAGTAGCGAAGCCAATGAAAGAGTGGAACCCACCAGTAGAAGACACATCAGTAACGGCTAAAGTTGCTGAAATTGCTAAAGCCGCTCTTGAAGATGCTTTCTCTACGGCCAGCAAAGTTGACCGTGTAGCTAAGATTTCGGCGGCACATGCTGACGTTAAGGCTGGCTTGTTAAGTGACGAATCTTCAGTTGCTGACATCGACGCTGTTAACGCTGCGTTCAAAGGCCTTGAAAAAGCCATCGTTCGTGGTCGTGTCATCGCTGGCCAACCGCGTATCGACGGACGTGATACTACGACTGTCCGTGGCATCGACGTGCGCACTGGTGTATGGCCTCGTACTCACGGTTCAGCTATGTTTACCCGTGGTGAAACGCAAGCGGTTGTTGCGGTAACGTTGGGTACCGAGCGTGATGCACAGCGTATCGACGCATTAGAAGGCGATATCAGTGATCGCTTTATGCTGCATTACAATTTCCCTCCATATTCAGTTGGTGAAACTGGCCGTGTTGGTTCGCCAAAGCGTCGCGAAATCGGTCACGGCCGCTTAGCTCGTCGTGGTATCCAAGCGGTTCTTCCAACGGCTGAAGAATTCCCATACGTTATTCGCGTAGTATCTGAGATCACTGAATCAAACGGTTCAAGCTCAATGGCATCCGTATGTGGTTCATCTTTAGCTATGATGGACGCAGGTGTGCCTTTGAAGGCTCCTGTTGCCGGTATTGCAATGGGCTTGATTAAAGAAGGCGATAAATATGCTGTATTGACAGATATCCTCGGTGATGAAGATCATCTAGGTGACATGGATTTCAAAGTAGCGGGTACGCCAGACGGCATTACGGCATTACAAATGGATATTAAAATCGACGGTATTACCGAAGAAATTATGACCCAAGCATTGTCGCAAGCAAAAGATGCACGTATTCATATCTTGGCTGAAATGGCTAAAGAACTTGAAACTCATCGCCAAGAAATGTCTGATCATGCGCCACGCATCATCTCCTTCAAAATTAACCCCGATAAGATTCGTGATGTTATTGGTAAAGGCGGCGCAGTTATCCGTGCACTTTGCGAAGAAACAGGCGCAACTATCGATATCGAAGATGATGGAACTATCAATGTAGCGTCAGTAGATGGTGCCGCAGGCGCCGAAGCTCGTCGCCGTATTGAAGAGATCACCTCTGACATCGAAGTTGATTCTGTCTATACCGGTAAAGTTGTCAAGATCATGGAATTTGGTGCGTTTGTAAATGTACTTCCAGGCAAAGACGGTTTGGTACATATCTCACAAATCTCTAACGAGCGTGTTGAAAATGTAGCCGACCATTTGTCAGAAGGCGACGAAGTAACGGTTAAAGTGCTTGAAGTTGATAAGCAAGGCCGCGTACGTCTATCTATGAAAGCGGTAGATGGTGCAAGCTAAGCTTTAGGCTTAATTGCTCGAGAAAGGCTCGCTACGGCGGGCCTTTTTTTTACCTAAAATTTGAGTGTATGATATTTTCTGGATAGACCAGAAAACCGGCATGGTTACGCCCCGTAATTGAGGCAACAACGATCAAATTAGATAAATCAAAGGTCTCTGCTACTGGGTGTAGAACAAATTCTAAACAGTTATAGACATAATAACGCTAGACTAAATGCAATCTCGAAGTGACAATGGCTACCTAGTTGAACGATCTAACAGCTCCGAAAAGAGCCAGTTGAAGTAAATCATGAACGATATTCCAAACGCTGCCGCCGACATTATTAACCGCATCATGCTAACTGCTAAAGCAGCGCTGCCCGAATCGCTGAGCAATGACGTTAAGGAAAACGTCAAATCGGCGATCCAAGATGTAATCAGTGATCTTGATGTTGTCACTCGCGAAGAGCTGGATATCCAGAAAGCGGTGTTGCTGAAGACTCGCGCCAAGGTTGATCAGATGGAATTAATTATTGCCGAATTAGAGAAGAAGTTAGATTTGTAGTTTTATTCGTTTTATGGGCCTGCCAAAGAACCTCACCGCACGTCATTCTGAGCGAAGCCGAAGAACCTCACCGTTGCTATGGGTTTTGTGGCTAGGTATTAGAAGCAAATCGATTTCGTCAGTGAGATCCTTCGGCTTCGCTCAGGAAGACCAAACCAGGCCGCTAGTGACGCATGACCGGTAAAAAGACTACCAGTAAGTAAACTACCACTATTCTGCCAAAACCCCACCACAGCTACTCCCAGCCCCAGCGGTACAACCAAAACAGTGACGATTGGTGGCAATCGCTGCACCCTCGACATCATCAATGTTTAGGTTCCACAAATGCAACTCTTCACCGCCACTCATTGGGATTTCTAGCATTTGATTGAAGTCACAATCAAACACTCGACCTTCCCAGTCTAAATTGATCAGGCTTTTACACATAAGCTGATCAACGGTATCGGGGTTAAAGTTACTTACTAATAAGTGTTGGTAGTCTTCTAACTCGCCATCACGTTTCAAGGCGTGGGCGAAGCGGTTGATGGGGATGTTGGTAATTGCCAAGAGGTTTGAAAATACAATTCCAAAGTTGTCACCGAGCATACGCCGATAATCGTCTTCTAAACCTGCCTGAGCTGGTGGTAAATGAGCGCCAATTGGGTTGTAGACTAGATCTAGGCTAAGCTTCTCATCTTTACCGTAGCCAAGTTGATTGAGCAATTGCAGGCCAGCAATGCTTTTATCGAATACGCCTTTGCCGCGTTGAGCGTCGACGTTATCTTCGGTGTAGCAGGGCAACGAGCAAACTAAGCGAATTTCTCGGTCTCGATACCATTGAGCAAGATCTTCTTGGCCTGGTTCGTACATCACCGTGATATTACAGCGCGACGTGATCTGAATACCCATCTCAATTAATGCATCACAGAATTGACGAAAATGAGGATTTAGCTCTGGTGCACCACCGGTAAGGTCGGCACGCTCAATGTTTGCCGCTTTGGCCCACACTAAAATCTTTTCCATTACTTCCCATTGCATGATTTCAGTTCGCTTAGGGCCAGCGTCTACATGGCAATGGTGACACGCTAAGTTGCATAACTTACCGAGATTCATTTGTAATTCGTTTGGCTTGTCATGAACTAAAGTAAGTTTATGCATATTCAAGATTTCATGAAAATGCGGGCCACTAGTCGGAATGTTGATGGTGTTTTCAACCGCGACATCGTTGGGCACAAACTGGCCGTCCTCGAATCGAATGCTTTGTTCTGATGGAATACTAATGTCGTTCATAATTTTTCAGTGTTGGTATATCTTTGATTAAGACCCTACGTGGCAACTATATCATGCAAACAAAACTGAAACGGTTGCGTGATGGCGTTGTCGAGCCGGGGCTTTGAAGCCAGGGGCGATCTCCGCGTTACCGTAAAAGCCAATCAATGGCGTACCGGGGAACGCATTCTTAAACGCTTCAAGGTCCATATCTATACCTCCGAAGAATTCAGGCCCGCGCGTGACATTGGCAAACATTAAGCCAAATTCGGGTTCTTTGCCGAGACGTTGTTTTGCATTCTCAAGCTCGCTTTCGATACTTGCTTGCGCCGAGCTGATATTTCTTCTTGCCCAAAACACATGTCGCCCCGCTTTGACGTCATCGGCCAGCGTTACAGTGTTGGCTTGCTGGTCGATATCAAGCACGTGAATTAGTTGATAATGTCCGTGCTCAATAGACTCTGGATTGCTGGTCTCTGATACTGCGCAAAAAAGGTCGAAAGGCGATGCCACACTTACATGGCTTGAAATGTTGTCATAAGCGCCTTGTAGGTTGACTTGATATACGATGTTGCCCTCGGATCGATTGATTTGCATCACCGGCGATAAATGTTCGACGCCTTCGGCCAATACAATCTGATGCTCTAGCTGCTTGCTAAAAGCGGTTTGACAATACTCCTGCTCGACAATACGGCCACTTTGCCAAACAGAATAAGGACCTTGGCCATATTCGTCGCTAGTGACCGAGCCAAACTGCGGCGAATCGCAAGAGCTGATGGCGATATCCACCGCGTTGGGACTCGCAAGAGTTAAGACCAGCTTGGGGTTAATACCCTGTGGCCTGAGAACACGCAGCGGTTGCATACTCAAATCTTGTGGAAAAACCATTGCCACAGCGCCTTCGACGTCTAGCAACCATTCTTCTTCAGTTAGCAGTCCAACGGCACAGCAACCAAACACGAGCGGCGTGCCAGCCGCTTTTGCCGCTTCTTTAATTGCGTTCTGAGGGCTATGTGCATATTCATTGCTGAGAAATAACAGCACACTGCCGACAGTACAGGGCCGCATTTTAGCGAGCGCGTGTTTAACCGCTTCTCGGGCATATTCGTCTTTGGCAATAGCGCCATAGCTAGCACCGGTTGCGACACGTCGTTTAATCATCAATTAGTTTGTCTTTGTATTCGCATAAATCGCTAATTATGCATGAGCCGCAGCGAGGTTTACGTGCAACACAGGTATAGCGGCCATGTAAAATGAGCCAGTGATGTGCATCCACTAAAAATTCTTTTGGTATA
The DNA here is from genome assembly GCA_034110505.1 of Gammaproteobacteria bacterium. GTDB lineage: Bacteria > Pseudomonadota > Gammaproteobacteria > Arenicellales > Arenicellaceae > Arenicella. Next base: position 647 of record JAWUZB010000005.1, on the reverse strand, counting down.
AATTTCATTAGCCCTTTTTCGACTAAAAGTACGTTTTTACCTGGTGCAATCTTGGTGCGGTTGGAGACTCTGAAAATATGCGTATCGACCGCCATTGCGGGGTGGCCGAAGGCCGTATTGAGAACCACATTAGCGGTTTTGCGACCAACGCCAGGCAAGGTTTCGAGTGCTTCTCTATCTTCCGGCACAACACTATCATGAAGTTCGATCAACATCTTACAGGCGGCGATTACATTCTTCGCCTTACTATTGTACAAGCCAATTGTTTTGATGTAATTGCTAAGGCCATCGACGCCCAAAGCATAAATCGCTTCAGGTGTATTGGCCACTGCGAACAGTTTGTCTGTGGCTTTATTGACACCAACGTCGGTTGATTGAGCCGACAAGGTTACCGCCACTAAGAGTTCGAAATTGGAGCTATAATTTAATTCAGTTTCGGGGGTTGGATTTTCATTTCGAAACCGAGTAAATATCTCTTGCCGCTTAGCTTTGTTCATAGTGGGGTAATGTTCTCAGCGCTCAAGACTTGCGCGCCTTAACCCGAGCAAGAGCCGCAGCGATATCGAGTTTGATTTGATCGCTGCCTTTCTCTTTGCGTAGCTCTTTGAGTTTCTTCATCGAGCTTTTGTCGGACTTACGTTTCGTTT
>JAWUZB010000004.1:0-10800 GCA_034110505.1 Gammaproteobacteria bacterium | reverse complement strand
ATCGTTTTGTCATTAATAATTATTGGCTGAGAATGATAAATTCTACAGCCTCGTTACTGAGATTTCATTTGCGTAGATCTAATTTATACATATAATGTATGTATGATAGATTTCGAATGGGATAGTTCAAAAGCGGCTTTAAACAAAGAAAAACATAAAATTTCTTTTGACGAAGCACGTTCAGTCTTTTTTGATGAATATGCTCAGCAATTCTATGACTCTGAGAATTCTGATGAAGAAGATAGATTCTTAATGCTAGGGAAAAGCGTTAAATCTAGAATACTTATCGTAGTGCATTGCGAGAGAGATGGTGGCGAAACAATCAGAATCATCTCGGCGCGAAAAGCTACAGCTAAAGAACGTAAATTTTACTCGGGGCCTCCACTATGAAAAAGGAATATGATTTATCAAAGATGAAAGTAAGGAAAAATCCTTATATTTCTAAGTTAAAGAGACAAGTCACAATTAGAATGTCAGACGATATAATTGAGTACTTCAAAGATATGTCTGAAGACACTGGTATTGCATACCAGAGTCTTATTAATTTGTATCTTAAAGATTGTGTTGAGAATGATCGTCGGCCTGATCTATCGTGGAAGTAGTTCTCAGTAAGTTCAAAAACTACCGCAAACTTCGTGTGCTCGGACGCGCAGAAAACGCGCGCCCGTTTTAACGGCGTTAACTTTACTTCGAGCATGTCTATACGTTCAGCAACATCACTTGATGCCGAAATAATTTCTAACTTAGTTCTCTGTTCGTCTTTATCTGTTAAAGATCAAGACTTCACCGATGAAGGCTGGGCGCTATTGGAGAGAACGAATACAATTGAATCAGTACGTAAAAGGTTTGAGTCAGATAAATACTTTGCATTAATTTTTGAAGTTAAAGGTGCTCCTGCCGGTTATATTGCCATCGTCAACTTTGAAAAAATTGATCATATGTTTGTATTGCCCAATTTTAGAAATCTAGGCATCTCAAAGAACTTATGGCATAACGCACAAGAAATCTGCCAAGAGAACGGAAACATATCTTATTATTGGGTGCGGTCCTCATCATACGCTACGCCAGTATATGAATCATTTGGGTTTCGCCTTTCAGGCGACCAACAGGTTTCAAACGGCATAACTTTTCAGCTTATGGAGAAAGGTCAGAAAAATGAAAGTTAAGGTCAAAAACTACCGCACACTTCGTCTGCACCGACGCGCAGAAAACGCGCGCCCGTTATAACGGCGTTGAGGATGTAGAATTTATAAAATGTCTAGATTTTTTTGTTAAAGTTGCCCGCTCAGTTGAATTTAGTATCTGTTTACATACAAAACACTTCTGAAAAGCGTCAGAGAGGCGTGTTTTGAACCACGAAATTCAATCAGTTTTTTTGAAATGATAAATTCTACAACCTCGTTATATGTACCAAGGTTTACAGTAGTACCATAGTTTAGTACTATATCTGGATGAAGCGTAAGCACTCGAAAACTCTAGAGCAAATTTACCGTCACCCGATAAGCGCTAACATTAGCTGGTCTGACATTGAATCTTTGTTCAAAGAGCTTGGTGCAAATATCTCTGAGAGAGCTGGGTCACGCGTGGCAGTAGTTCTTTTTGGAGAGGTTCGTGTTTTTCATCGGCCTCATCCCTCTCCAAATACGGATAAGGGAGCCGTTGCAAGCATACGAAAATGGTTAGAAGAAAATGAGGTGACCTTATGAACATAATGGAACTTGATGGCTATAAAGCTAAAATTGAATATGACTCTGAATTAGATCAGTTTCGAGGCGAAATCTTGGGATTGAATGGCAGTGCTGATTTTTATGGTAAAAGTTCCTCTGCACTACGTAAAGAGTTCAGAAATTCATTACGCGTTTTTCTGGAGGTTTGTGAAGAAAACGGAATAAGCCCAACGAAAGAATTCTCTGGAAAATTTAATTTAAGAATTAATCCTAAATTACACGGAAAAATTGCTGCGGTAGCAACAGGCGAAAATAAAAGCATTAACCAATGGGTTAGCGAAACACTTGAACAAAGTATTGGCCAGCAATAGAACATATAACAAGTGCGGGCAATGTCATGGACACTCACTACTTTCGCGCCTATGCCGCGGGCGTTATACATACAAATAACAATCCACATACTCTTATGAATTTAAAAAATACCTTTGTACTTCTATCAATATCAGCACTAAGCGCCTGTGGCGGTGGTGGCAGCAGCTCAGGAGGCAGTGATCCTGCACTTAACGTTTCGAGTTGTATTACGGTAATGACCGAGCCCTCGGCCGCTATCGATGGGGCTACAAATAAAATATTTACGAATACATGTAACTTTCAGGTCAATTTGACGACGGTGTTCGCGACAATCATAAGCGCGCCTATATCGTTGAGCCAAGACCAAGTTCATGAATCAATTACAGCTTCACCAACGAGCTTCATAGCTTGTCGCCCTCCCTCAACCGGCGTAAATCAAGCTGATTTCCCTAATGTAGCTTTAGAATGCGTATAAATTACTTGGAGATGTATAACGAATAAGGATAAGTCGTCGCGCAGCCGCGACTTCATCCAATTGTTGCACGAGCCCGGTCGTAGTCTCTATTAAGTAAATAAATACACTTTGCATCCTTGTGGTGTTGCCGTTGCTGAGGATCAGCACGGTGAGTAGACGAGTGACTCCCTCACTCGTTGAGTGATGTTTTTTTCGCTATGACATAAAAATCAATCCTCCAAATTATGGTGACTTAAGGGTTTGGCGACGCGGCCGATTAGCCACTATTAAATCGTCGTCGATAGGTGCTGACGATGTGCATCGCGCCCCCGCAGTGTGAGAGCATTGGCCTACATATAACAATTAAATCAAACAGGAAGCACTAGGTGCTCCTGTTATTCAGGTGCAGAAGGATGGATATGACCGCATTAATTGTAATAGTCGGTGTTATTTTGGCGTACTGTTGGTTGTTCTTTTCTGCATTTTTTTTGAACGAACAGCGTCAGAGAGTAGCTTTTACTGGTAATTGGAAAGCTTTGATTAGAGTATTCATCTTAGGCTTTTTTGTTATTTCGGCTATATATAGCTTGTCATTAAAATTCGAATTTTTCCCAACAGGAATGATCGCTGCACCGTTTATTGGCGCATTTATTACGCATAAGATTTATTATTTATTAGCGAATCGAATAGATGACCTAGACACCTAAAAAGGCACCAAAGAAAGTCTCTATTCGCTACGCTTACTCCACTGGGCGCGCAGAAAATGCGCTCCTATAAGTTCAAGAATTAGCGCGCACTGCCTACACTCGTCCGTTTAAGGGCGTCAACTGTCAACATATTTAGTCGCTAAGAGGTCATCAGGTGAATGAAATAAAACTTTACGCTTCTGCTTCTATTCTCGGTGGATTGTTACGAGTCACAGCAAGCTTTCTCGACCAAAATTTTGCCGCGGAATCGATTGAGGTCTGGTACATAACTACAGATCTCTGCCTCGTTTTAGGCCTAATAGGCTTCTATTCAGTTTATCGACAAAGTTTGTTTTGGTTAGGCCATTTAGGTTTTGCTATTGCAATATGTTCCCTTGCCTTTATCGCAGGTCCTGAAACTGAGATATTTGGTACTTCAGCCTATCAAATTGGTTCACCAACTCTCGGTGTTGGACTTTTGTTGCTATCAATCAACCTCATAAGCGCCAAACTTTGTGGCCTTGTCGCTCCAATCTCATTTGTAGCCTCGGTAATCATAGGGTTAATTTCAATTCTTCTTGGCAGCGACTTACTATTTGTTGTTACCGGTTTGCTATTTGGTTCCGGCTTTATAGGCTTGGGCATTCATGTTTGGCAAGACAGTTAACAAAATCCGACAACTCGCAGATTTTGGCTGCCAAGTCAAACACTCCGTGCTGCTCGGTTGCGCAGCTCGCTCGCGGCATCTAGTTATGCGGAGTAACATTATCGCACCTCGGTAATTTTCAGGTTTGGCGATTATTCGCCTAGCAAATTAATGGACTCGCCAAATCTTAGTACTGCTTTTTTCTATTTCATTGAAGCGATAAGTTACCGTCATACCTAAAACATCTTTGCTGTTCAGTCACGGGGTCAATAAACTGAAGTTCCTTTGCTAGTAATTGCAACGGAGCTGAATAGTTATCGGCGGATAGCGGCTGTAATGTCGGGTAGTATTTGTCATTCAGTATGGGCCAGCCTAGTGCTTGCATGTGCACCCGTAGTTGATGCGTTTTGCCGGTCACTGGGCTTAATTCAAATAAGGCTTGAGTAGTAGATTGTTGCACGCATCTGATCATCGAGTGGCTATTGGCTGGACCCTCGGTTACACGCATAAGGAAACGTGGTTGGGATTGTACAATACGATTTTTAAGTTCCCATTGTTGACCTATCAGCTTTTCACCGTAATTTATTTTGGCAATTGCCTGATAGGATTTGTGCATTTGTCGTGTTTCAAATAGACGATGGTAGCGATGTCGGGTGTCTGGATTAACAGAGAACATAAGCAAGCCAGCGGTGACTCTATCCAAGCGGTGTAATGATTGTAAGCCGTCAAGGCCTGTGCTGTGGCGTAAGCGAGTTTGCAGGCACTCATTGACATAAATGCCGCCGGGGTTTACGGCTAGAAAGTGCGGTTTATAGGCGACCAAAATATGTTGATCCTGAAATAAAATTTCTTCTTTAAAGGGGATGTTTGGTTCACTTTCGACTTCTCTATAATAGTAGATCCGCTGTTGTTGCTGAAACGGCGATTGTGCAGTTATAAGCGAACCGTCGTGGCGGTGTACCTTGCCGTCAGCGATGCGCTGCCGCCAAATCTGAGCATCAATATAGGGGAACTTGATGATTAGGTATTCCAGCACTGTTTCAACGCCAGGATTTATCTGCGGTAAGCTAAGCTTTGAAGCGCGCTCTGAAATTGCCATTTAATGATCCCACTTATTATCTATAAAATGAAACTGACGGTGCAAAATAGTGAGGTTACCTAATTGAGTTCTATCACCATAGTGCTGCAAAAATAAAAACAGCGATTGCGTACGCTAGCCAAACTTTCAATGATTGATTGAGTGAGCTAACAATAATAATAATCGTATTAAACCAGATGATGGTGAATATCTGAGGCGTATTTCGTGTTTACTATATCTATTCTGAACTATGGGACGTCTTACCTTTGTCTTTCGTATTCAGTGCTTTTGTAGTCGGAATAAAAAATCGGGAATATTGTTTTTGTAAAAAATAGCCGCTTTAAAAATTAAAATTCCAGCTAAACTGATATTGAACTTTTTCACAGCACCGCAAAGAAAGATTACGTCACTCATTCGTCGCGGTTTAAATAAATCTATTAATTATCAGAGGTAGCTTTCGTGGAGTTTAACAAATTTACTATAACTATAGTGTTGGCAGTGCTGTTAGTGGGATGTGGTAGCGACCAACCCGAAGAGGCAAAGGCCAAAGTCGAGGTTATAATTTTGCAGGATCAGTTGAAGGCGCTTGAGAAAGCTAAGAGTGTTGAGAAAACGCTACTTGACGCTGAGGCTAAAAGGAAAGAGGAGTTGCAGAAGCAGGGCATCTAATGATTAGTCGCGGCTAAAATAAGGTTGGCCAAGAATTAGTTCCTTACCGCTATCAATAAACCAATAGTGCTCAAGGTAGGGGTGCCAAAGCTGATTGCAAATTCAATTACTCGAATTTATAAGACGTTGACCCCCTTATACTTCTTATAGTGAAATCGGTAAGTTATAGACGCGCTTACCGGTGACGGCAAATACAGCATTGCCGATTGCCGGTGCAATCGCTATAAGGGGTGGTTCTCCGAGACCCGTTGGTACTTCAATGCTCGGCATAAACTTGATATCCATTTCTGGAACATCGGCCATTCTTAACGGTGTATAAGTATCTAAATTAGTTTTGCTGACCTCACCATTTTCAAAACTATTGCCTTCTTTGAGCGCTAAGCTGATGCCCCAAAGTGTTGCTCCTTCGGCTTGTGCCAGTGCGCCATCGGGGTGTACAACTGTGCCGCAATCAATCGATTGCCAGATTTTTTTAACCGTTATTTTATTGCTTTCCGGGTCGACGGCAACATGTGCGACTACCGCCGTCCACGTTGGCATTGTGCGTTCTTGCCCATGCGCGACAGCAACACCCAGGCCTTCACCGGCGGGCATGTCTCTGCCCCAGTTGCTACGATCGCGAACATCGTTAAGTACCGCCGCTAAGCGCTTGGCGCCGCCAATTGACTCAGGTGCTTTACCCGCATTCTTACCAGCCGCATCTAGCATTGCCAGCCTGAAGTCGATTGGGTCTTGCTGTTTAAGTTGTGCTAACTCATCCATAAAACATTCTACGCCCCAGCCAACCCAGCCAGGCCCTACGGCACGCAAGAAACCCGGTTGAAAAGTACGCTGAGCTAACTCGTTATTAATTGCTCGAACACGGTGGTTTTCTATGCTGTACCAGTGATCGGCGCCGCTAATCGAAAACGCGTCGAACTTACCTTTGCCATCAACTCCGTTACCCAGAAAACCTGGGGCTAAATTTAAGGTAGGCCAGCCAGCTGCGGCACCATGTTCAATGCCGGTTAGATTATTCTGTGCGTCTAAAGACGCATCAAATTGCTGCACCGACGCTGAGCGGACACAGTCAAAGCGACTGTCGTCGGGCCGCTGGAACACAAGTTTGACCGGCTTGTTTAAATGCTTTGCGGCGAGTGCCGCTGGAATCATATAATCGCCCCATAAACGCCGCCCAAAGCCACCGCCTAGATAGTATTGATGAATGATGATATCTGACTCGGGCATATCCAACGCTTTTGCTAGGGTAGGCAAGATCAGCGATTGCCATTGATTGCCAGAGTGAATGTGGCATTTACCGTCTTTGAATTCGACCACGGCGTTCGCCGGTTCTAGGGCGAAATGCAGCGCTGTGCTGGTTCGGTAAATACTTTTAAGAACCTTATCGGCAGACGCGCGTGCTTGAGGCGCATCACCTTCATCTACAAAAAGTGTACCAGCCTCATAATCAGCGGCTAAACGTTCACCCTCGCCAATTAACTCCGCCTCGTTTATATTTGCGGTTGGGCCTGCTTGCCAGCTGATATCTACTGCCTCAGCGGCTTTCATTGCGGCTGGGAAGGTATCGGCAATCACCAAAGCCCAGCCCTGTAATTGCTTACTTGGGTCTTCTAATCTGATGGTTTGCTGATAGCCATTTATTTTTTTGGCGTTAGCGTCATCAAGTGAGGTAATCGAACTGCCATAACGTGTTGGTGGCATTAGAACATGTGCGTACACCATGCCAGGTAACTCAGCATCGATACCGTATACCGCTTGGCCGTTAGTTTTTTGTGGAATATCTAAGGCCGTGGTTTGCTTGCCAATGTACTGTCGATCGGCCGCAGCTTTAACTGGCAGCGTCGCCAGTTCCTCTTCACTAAAGCTCCGGCTAATATCCCCTTTCTGCACAATTTCTGCAAAGCTTATCGATTTATCGCCATTCGATACCATGCTATTGCTAACAGAGAACCCCGCAGGGTCTGAGTCGAGTAATTTAGCGCCCGCGTTTAACAATATGTCGCGGCCGGCCGCGCCCGCTTGAGAGAGCATTTGAAAGGTAGTAAACACAGACCAAGATCCACCGGTAACCATGTAGCCCCATTTAGCGTCGGTATCAACATGCTTAATCTGAATCTCGGCCCAGTCGGCGCCCAACTCATCGGCGACGATACGTGCTAGTGCGGTGCCAACATGTTGCCCCATCTCGGCTTTGACTATGTTTACCAGCACCTTGCCGTGGGCGTCAATTTCGAACCACCCCGCTGGCGACAATATATTGCGTAAATCGCCAGTCGCGAGCGACTCAGTTGCTTGTTCTTGGCTACAACCCGAGAGAAGTGAGCCAAACCCCATTGCTAGGCCAGAGCCGACGCTAGCGGCAATAAATGTGCGGCGTGACATTCCTGCTTTCTGTTTCATAATAGATCCCATGCTTATACTCCTGCGGCTACTTTAATCGCCTTGTGTATACGTTTATAGGCCATGCAACGACATAAATTACCGTTCATTGCGGTGACGATCTCTTGGTCAGATGGCTTGGGGTTTTTAGACAGTAGGTCTGCGGCTTGCATTATTTGCCCTGATTGACAGTATCCGCACTGGGGTACTTGCTCGGCTACCCACGCTGTTTGCAAGGCTTTGCCCTGTGGCGAATCTAAGCCTTCGATTGTGGTGATATCTTTATCTTCGACGGCACTCAAAGGGACTGAGCAAGAGCGTAATGCGGTGCCTTCGAAATGCACCGTGCAAGCGCCACATTGAGCAATTCCACAACCGTACTTTGTGCCTTTGAGCTTGAGTTCATCTCGGATTACCCATAAAAGAGGCGTATCTTGCGGGCTATCCGACCTGACTGTTTTACCATTCAGCTTAAATTCGATCATATTCCTTCTCCTTTTAAATGGGTGTGTTGGACGTGCAAATTTCACTTTGCAATCGAGCTATTGTAGTACAAAAGCGAAAAGTTGGTGGCGACACTGGTTAAGCGTTAACTTAGGATTTTTCTAAATAAGTCTATTTTATAGGATTAATCAGCTGAACAACGATCACTAATAATCGCTATAGTTATCGCGCTTGTCTTTGGTTTGGATGTGGCAAGACAAGCAGGCCGTTAATAAGAGTTACCTATAAAAGAGAGGCTCAATGAAAAAGTTACCTAATACTGTCTCCGCGTACAAAAAGACACCAGAGTTCACAGAGTTAACGGTGCCCAAGGGTCTGCTTAAAGATCATCAAACTAAACAAGATGTCTGGGGCGAAATTGTGGTTCTTGAAGGTTGCCTTGAATACACTATCATTGAACCTGCACTGGAAGTTATTACCCTTAATAAAGGGCAACGAGGGGTAGTTGAGCCAACCATCCTTCATCATGTAACTCCAGTCGGGGCGGTTAGGTTCTATGTTGAATTCAATCGCTAATAGATTTCTACCAAATCAATAAGACAACGACTCCTTAATTAAGCTTAAGGCCTGAGGTTAACGTGGTATCAAAAGCAAAACTTTACAGCAAATTAGATCTGTTAGAAATTCAGCTAAAGCAGAGCCTGGTGCCTCATCTAAATGAGGCGGCACAAGGAGAAAACGACTTAGTGTTTTGTGTGCCGGCTTTTAATCCATTTCGTGAGTTAAAGAACAGTACCGATGATCTAACCGCCGAGTTAGTAGAAATTGGTGCGCAAATACTCTCACTGAGAGATAAGTTAGGCGAACCATCGGCCGGAACCATTGCTGAACGACTCTGTTGGTATTGTCGCCAATGGAGTGATACTGGAAGCAATCATAAAGTCTCCGGTAGAGGATTAGCTAAGGCCTTTTTGCTGGAAATCAAAACCAGTAGTTGAAAGTAGGCTAACAGCAGCAAACCCTAAGCCACGGTGTTATCCCGGTTGTGTGCGTTGGCAAAAATAGTAAGGTTCGAATTACCTTTGATTCAATCGCCGAGTCATAACGTGGCAACTTCAGTTTACCTAATTCCTGTTGGTTGCTAGGATAGTAACGAAAATTTAGTTAATTGCCGTTCATCGTTGGACCAGTAAATCAGTGTTATTTTACGTAACAACGCCGAAGTATAATTAAAATTAAGGTACTTAACACATGCAAGCCATCGTCTCATTTCTGTCAGCGCGCCGCATTTTCTGGCCGGTTCTTTTGTTACTCGTTACCGTTGCCGGCTGTGCGCAAGAAGCCCCGCAATCTGCAGTGACGCCAGCGACCATTGAATCGCTACCCGAGCCTGAAGTCACCGCGTTCGCGGCGGTAACCACAGAGCGCATTATTAAAAGCAGCCCGGCAGAAGAGTGGCTTAGCTACGGCGGCGGTTACGATGAGCAACGGCACTCGGCCTTGACTGCGGTTAACCGCGAGACGGTGACTGAACTCGGGGTAGCGTGGACCTATGATCTGAAAACGAATCGAGGCGTAGAATCGACCCCTATTGTTGTCGACGGCGTGATGTACGTCACGTCGGCGTGGTCTATGGTTCATGCACTGGATGCGCAGACCGGTAAAGAACTTTGGGTCTACGATCCTAAGGTCGACAAAGCGATTGGTGTCAGGGCCTGCTGTGGCGTGGTCAATCGTGGCGTCGCTGTCTATGACGGCCAAGTTTTCGTCGGTGTCATTGATGGCCGACTCGAAGCTCTTGATGCTCGCACCGGCACGCTTAACTGGAGCATAGTGACGGTCGACCAACGCAAACCCTACACAATCACCGGTGCGCCGCGTGTGGTTAACGGTAAAGTGATGATTGGCAATGGCGGTGCAGAGTTTGGCGTTCGAGGTTTCCTCACCGCCTACGATGCCAACAATGGCGAAAAAATCTGGCGTTTCTACACCGTACCCAACCCAAATAAAGAAGCGGATAATGAGATCTCTGACGAAATTTTTGCCGAGCTTGCAAATGATAGCTGGGGCGATGACGGCCGCTGGGTTAGCGACGGTGGTGGCGGTACCGTATGGGATTCTATTGTCTATGACGCGGTAAATAAGCAGATTATTTTTGGAGTGGGTAACGGCTCACCGTGGAATCGCAATTTCCGTGACCCTGCAGGCGGTGACAACTTGTTCCTATCATCGATGGTTGCTGTCGACGCAGAGACTGGGCGCTATCGCTGGCACTTTCAAACAACTCCGGGTGATAACTGGGATTACACAGCTACCCAGTCAATCATTCTCGCCGACTTACCACTGGGTGAAGGCGGAGCGCCGCTTCGAGTGGCGATGCAGGCACCAAAGAATGGTTTCTTTTATGTGATTAATGCGGCCAGTGG
>JAWUZB010000003.1:0-11420 GCA_034110505.1 Gammaproteobacteria bacterium | reverse complement strand
GACGAGGGATTCGCATAAATTTTATCAGCCGCGGCAGCGATATAATAGCCTCCAGAGGCACAGACGTCAGACACCACAACATGCATAGGCTTGTCTGGGTAAAGGTTACGCAGACGACCGATCTCAGCGTTGATTTCGTCTGACTGAACTGGTGACCCACCTGGACTATTGATACGCAGCACCACACCTTTCGACATTTTCGCCTCAAACGCTCGACGCAGGCTGGCATTTAACTTATCGGCCGAGACATCCCCTTGAGCGGTGCTGATAATACCTCTCAGCTCTACTAATGCGGTATGAGGCTCTGCCGAATTCACGCCAGAACCTGAACCACCAGCGATAAAAATAGCACTTACGATATAGAGTAAGAACAAGCCCAGCAGAACGAACTTAAACAGCCTACGCCACTTACGGTCCTTCATATAATCCTCAGCCAAGCGCTCCATTACTTCATTCGAGGTGACTGGCGCGCTATGGCTGCCGGGTAAAGCTGTACTATTTTTATTTCGTCCTAACATTCTAAAAACCTCATATTCATTCAACTAATCTAAATTATTTCATGCCTAAAATGGCGACTATTATCCACGCCTATTGTTTTTCAACGATATCTAAATCATCGCTTTCTAAAAATAATTGTCCCTCTGATTGAGATATCACTAATGGCTCCAATCCGACGCCGTAGCATGGACCGCCTTGGCATGCCCCGGTATCCGGCGCGTACTCTGCCCCATGGGTTGCACAAATCAAACTTTGCCCGTCATCGCTAAAAAATTCACCCGGCATATAATCTAACTGCACGGCTATGTGCCCGCACTTGTTTAAATAAGCAAAGTATTGATAATCGAAGTGAATGACAAATGCTGGCATCACTTCACCGCTGGCGTTCTTGACATCAAAACGCAAACCTTTACCACCCTCTTGCAAGCCCTCTATCGAGCCAATACGTTTACTAGGCATATGCTTTCTCCAACCGCCCATCTAATAGCCAGGCAATAACACCATTAAAATTTTGTTGCACCGTTATTGCTTTCGAAGCAAGCAGCATTTGCTCAGAGTGAACGCCATAGCCAGCACCAAGACCCGCCATGTTGGCATTTGCAGCCATATCTAAATCAAACGTTGTATCACCAACCATAATAGCCTTATGAGGTTCAATCGCAGTGAAATCAAGAATTTCATGCAGCATTTGCGGATGCGGCTTCGAACGGGTTTCATCAGCGCAGCGTGAGGTTATAAAATGGTGTCTTAGGTCTAAGCTGGAGAACGCCCGGTCAAGCCCTACACGTGACTTACCCGTTGCTACCGCTAATACCGCACCGGCCTCTTCAAGCGCCTGCAAGCCTTCTGTAACGCCATCGAAAAGTTTTTGCTCAGTGCCATCAACATTAACAAAATGATGCTTATAGGCCTCGGTCATACGGCGCACTTGAGAGTCATCAGCGCCAGGAAACAAGCGCTTCATGGCTTCGAACAACCCTAGCCCAATTATGCTCTTTGCTTGTTCGGTAGTAGGAACATCTAAACCAACATCTCGAGCCGATGCTTGAATACAGTTAGCAATTTTCTGAGCCGAATCCATTATGGTTCCGTCCCAGTCGAAAATAATAAGTTGGTACATCTTTTAAATAAACTCTAGAGAGGTCTGAGCATAACCCAGAGGTAAAAAGAAAATAGGCGGCAACGCCTCCTATTCAGTCGGGTAACGCGCTTGCTTAATGGCTGATTGTTAAAGTCACAACGAAAAAAATGAGGCGTCAACCGCTTTTATCGCTTGCTTTAGCCGCGCTGAAGTTGTCTAACGATAAGTTAGTCAATACCGACATCAACTCAGTCGTTAAAGGCGCTTCAATAGTGGTAGATTTTTCCGTCAATGGATGAAAAAAAGTCAGCTTTGCGGCATGTAAAAACAAACGAGACAAACCGTGCGACTTCATCTGCTTATTGAATTCTTGCTCGCCGTATTTTTGGTCGCCAGCAACCGGGTGATTCTCAGAAAGCGCATGCACCCTTACCTGATGGGTACGCCCAGTAAGTAACTTAACCTCAATTAAGGAGGCCATATCTGAGACGGCTTTAGGTGTCATTATCGAACTCGCGTACCGGCCGTTTGGATCAACCGCAACATAACGTTCACCATGACGCCTTGAGTTCGTGTCCAGTGCTTTGGTAACTCGCCTAGAGCCATCTCGCCATAAGCCTTTAACAAGGGTTAAATAACGTTTATCTAGTCGCGGATTTTTAAGCGAATTGGTTTTAAAATCGTTGTGCAGTATCTTTAATGCGCTGGCTTTCTTAGCTAACACCAAAACACCTGACGTTTCACGGTCAAGTCTATGAACCAATTCAATATATTTTAAGTCACTTCGATAAGCTCGCAAAGCTTCTATCACCCCAACCGTGATACCGCTACCGGCATGCACCGCCATACCACTTGGCTTGTTAATAATTAATAAGGCATCGTCTTCGAACAAAACCGATTTACCAAGAAAACTATACTTCTGACCATCTAGGCCATCCAGTGACTTTTCACTAAGGCGTATTGGTGGAATTCTAAGAGAGTCACCTTGCTTTAATCGAGTAGTTTGTTTAACGCGCCCTTTATTAACTCGAATTTCGCCTTTACGAATAATTCTATAAATATGAGTCTTTGGAACACCTTTAAGGTGTGTAATCAAGAAGTTATCTAAGCGTTGGCCATCATGGTTTTCGTCTATCTCGACGAAACTAACTTTATTTAGAATATCAGGCTTAGCCGCTGCGGTCGGCTGAACCAACGCATTCATTTGCTGGCCGTTCTTTACCGCACCAGGACTTCGACCATGAGTCGTTTTTGAGTCTCGAACTGGACTGCGACTATTGAGCAACGACCGATCAGAGGAAACAGCGTTGGGACTTGACCGAACATGCCGTGATTCCCGTCTCCCATTTTTTGATTCAACAGCTGATTTAGAAGTTGATCCACTGACAGATCTTCGACTATCTTTCGATCTCGAATTCTTTCTGTTTTTCGAATTAGGCTTGGAATTTGTTTTTTTTGACACGAGAACGCTCTTAGCTGACTGTTGGCGATTATAGAGTAGATTGCCGACTAACCCAACGTCTAGAAAAGCTAATAATGACGCGCGTTCTGAGCGATTGCCAAAGCATCGACTTACTGTTAGACTTGGCCAGTCTGATTGTAATTTGATCAGAATTTAAATAAAGTAAACACAATATTTTTCAACGAGTTACGAATCCAATCATGTAAATGATCAGACTTTCTAACTTTTAGAATGCTGCAGACGTTAATTGGCCGCTAATCTGGCGAGAAAACGTAAGAAAAAATAGTATCGAAATCGGTTTAAAAATACGGTTAATTTTTCTCACTCAGCTATCGCTTTCAACGGCATTAGATTGAGCTGAAAATTTACACAAGTGTCTCGCAACAGCAATCTCTTTTTTAGTAATGCACTAGAGAGGGCTATAAAGCGAGTTTTAGCAAACCGATCAGGCAACAAACGGCCCACTCGAGATAACTATAACTTCTTCGATTTCGACCGTTTAGATTGTACTTCACTCAACGTGCTGTGTAACAACAGGGCAATGTACCTCACCCTGAATTATGAGGAACATCGCTAACTCTGATGCTGAGTCATTTGAATTAAAGCAACTTACAATTTCGGCCTATGCCGAAACAAGTTAGTTTTAATATGACCGCCAGCCATTGTAAGCAAACACGAACAGCTACTAATCCAAGAATAAGAATAGTAGTGATATAGCGATTAAGCGCTAACAAACGCTAACAGAATACGATTAGCCTCTTTGATTTAGCCCTCGCAGAAAAAATTAGCTGGTGACTTGATAAAAGCACTAATTATTTGAGATTTTATCTTTAAATTTTGAATCCATTGATGCAACAATTTATTGTAATAAATAGATCGAATTATCACATCACAGTCAGCGCCATGGTTTGGTTTTAAAACACGCTTAATATCCGTGTAAATCAGATTAAAGATGATTTTACGTTAGGCACATAGATTAAGAGTAACATCGGATGTCTATAAGTTTATTTAGCTTGCCGAAGCCCCAAGACACTAGAGAAGATGATTTCTAGCAAGTGCTTACGGTAGTTTGGTTGATAAATTCGCCTATTTTGCAGTTGCTGAATGTCGGCAATACTGCAGCGAAATCAGGGTTTCTGCGTATTCGACTTTTCACTATCGGTGTTCCAGCTTTAGTCGCTGTTTTTCTTAACATGCCAACGTAGGCATAGGGGAAAACATGAAAAGAATGTTATTTAACGCAACCCACTCTGAAGAGCTACGAGTTGCAATTGTCGACGGTCAAAAATTAGTAGACCTAGACATCGAGTCAGCCAGTACCGCACTTAAAAAAGGCAATATTTATAAAGGAAAGATCACTCGAATCGAACCAAGCTTAGAAGCCGCATTCGTAGAGTATGGTGGTAATCGCCAAGGTTTCTTGCCAATGAAAGAAGTTTCTAGAACTTACTTTCAAAACTATAATTCTGACACTCCAATCTCAAAAGTTAACATCGCAGATGTTCTCAAAGCGGGTCAGGAACTGCTAATTCAAGTCGAAAAAGACGAACGTGGCAATAAAGGCGCGGCCTTGACCACCTTCATTAGTTTGGCAGGTCGGTATTTGGTATTGATGCCGAATAATCCTAAAGGCGGTGGCATTTCACGCCGGATTGAAGGTCAAGAGCGCCAAGACTTGCGTGAAGCAATGTCAGAGCTTGATATACCTCGCGAGCACGCGCTCATCGCTCGTACCGCAGGTATCGGTAAAAGTGCTGAAGAATTACAGTGGGATTTAGACTATTTACAACGCTTATCAGATGCCATTCAAGGCGCATCTGAAGCTCAGCCAGCACCATTTTTGGTTTATCAAGAAACAAACCTGGTGGTTCGCTCTATTCGTGATTATTTTCGCAGCGATATTGCCGAAATCATCATTGATGATAAAGAAATATTCGATCGTGCAACTCGCTTTATGAACCAAGTAATGCCGCACAATGTGATCAAATTAAAGATGTACGAGGATACCGTTCCGCTATTTTCTCGTTATCAGGTTGAGCACCAAATTGAGTCGGCTTACGCTCGTGAAGTACGACTTCCAGCGGGCGGTGCCTTGGTTATCGATCCAACCGAAGCATTAACGTCTATAGACGTTAACTCGGCACGTGCTACTAAAGGTAGTGACATCGAAGAAACGGCACTACAAACCAATATGGAAGCGGCTGAAGAGATTGCTCGCCAATTACGTATCCGTGATTTAGGTGGCTTAATCGTAATCGATTTCATCGATATGCTGGCTAACAAAAATCAGCGTTCAGTTGAGCAGTGTTTACAAAAAGCATTAAAAGCTGATCGCGCTCGAGTGCAAGTTGGCCGTATTTCTCGCTTTGGACTATTAGAAATGTCGCGTCAGCGTTTACGCTCATCAATAAGCGATTCTAACTACCATGTATGTCCGCGTTGCGAAGGCAATGGGCATATACGAAGTGTCGGATCTTCGGCATTAAGCGTGCTTCGCATTATCGAAGAGGAAGCCTTAAAAGAGAATACTGAAGCAATTAACGTTCATTTGCCGATTAAGACAGCAACCTACTTGTTAAACGAGAAGCGTCACGAAGTGACCTTGTTGGAAAGCCGTTTAGGCACAAACATAACCATCGTTCCAACCATTGAATTAGAAACTCCTCACTTTAAGATTCAACGTTTACGCAGTGAAGACTTGGATGAAATGCCAAATCTACCTAGCTATAAAACTGAAATTCAAGAGCCTAAAGAAGATCCTCGCAAGGCTAAGTATCAGAAAAAAAACCAGGTCAGCAACGTTGTTATTGCGCCAAATACTGAACCTGCTGTTGGTATTGAGTCAGTGCAAATGGGCGATATACCGGCACCGAAACCTAAGCCAGTGGCAGCGGTTGCGCCAGTAGAGGCCGCTAAGCCAGGCATTTTTGTACGCCTATGGCGTGCGTTGTTTGGCACCGGCGATGAGGGCCAAGTGAAGAAAGAGAGCAAAAAAGATGGTAAAAAATCTAATAATGCTCGTGGCCGTAATAACGATCGGGGCGCTAACCGCAATAGCAATCGCGGGCGTAATAATAATCAGCGCGGCGGCAATCGTAACAATAAGCAAGGCAAGCCCAACAGCGAGAAGAAGCCGGCGGACAACGGCAACAGGCCGCAAAAAGATCGAGACGAGAAGTCAGAAAACGACACTAGCAATGATGCTAACAAAGAGGGCGGAAACAACAACCGCAATCGTAATCGCAATCGCAATCGTAATCGCAATCGTAACCGCTCAACTGATCGGCCTACGGGAGATCGAACTCAGGCGGATAAACCTCAAAGTGATAAGCCTCAGGGTGATAAGCCTCAGGGTGATAATAAGCCGGCTGAACGCAATAGATCAGAGAGCAAAGCTGGTGGTAACGCAGATGGTGAAAGAAAGCAAAGCAACTCGCAAGGTAGCCAAGCCGTGAATAAGCCAGCGAAGCCGGTTGATGGCAATACCTCGGAGTAGCATTAAATACCCCGCCTAAGTTACTGTTTTTATAGGGAGAAACTATAGCATGGTTAACGGCAGAGAAAATTATCTTTTCTCTGCCGTAACGACCGCCCTTAAATAAAAAATCTAATTAGCAACTATGTGTGGTATCGCCGGAATACTTTCACCCCAAGATTCATTGATTCAAGCGCATTCGAAAAAGAGTGTTATTGATGGATCCCATAAAGTCAGTAGCGACTCTTCGAATAATTCCGACCCGATTGCCATAAAGCAACTAGCATCAAAATTAAAAGCAATGCAGGATGCCCTCATTCACAGAGGCCCTGACGACGAAGGCGCTTTTTTCTCCCCCTCGTACCAAGCTGCGCTGGCACATACTCGTCTTTCGATTATTGATTTGAGCGATGGAGGACATCAACCGATGAGTATTGCTGATCAGCAATACACGATAACCTTCAACGGCGAAATTTATAACTACAAAAAACTTCGTGCTCAATTAGAATTCGAGGGTGCGGAGTTTCAGAGCGATTCAGACACAGAAGTTATTCTCAAGCTATATGTAAGTAAGGGACCAGCATGTGTGCAATTATTACGCGGCATGTTTGCTTTTTTGATATGGGACGAACAAGAGCAGAAAGCGTTTGCGGCTCGAGATGCATTAGGTATAAAGCCATTTTACTACCTAAAAAGTGAGCGTAATTTTGTCTTCGCATCCGAATTAAGAGCCATTTTAGCGTCTGGCTACAGCTCAAGAAAAATATCTAGCCGTGGGGTGATGAGTTATCTACTCAAGGGCACTGTAGCGGAACCAGATACCGCCATAAAGAATATCAAAATGCTTCCAGCGGGTACTTACCTAACTTGGACGGCAGGCAAAACAAAATTACATCGATATTGGAATTTAGACTTTTCTGTACAGAATTTTAGTAAACCCAAGGCAATCGAGGTCACCAGAACCGCGTTAGAACATAGCATAAGAGCTCATTTAGTTAGTGATGTCCCTCGTCGGAATATTCCTAAGTGGGGATATCGATTCATCAGCGTTGGTCGCAATTGCCAGCAAACTGAGTAAAAAGAAGATCAACACCTACTCAATAGCGTTCAAAAACCCAGAGTGGAATGAAGCTGATCTTGCTCGCCGAGTAGCGCAGCATTTTGGCACCAACCACACTGAATTCTTACTCACAGCTGAAGTTGCAAAACCATTATTTAAGCAATTTTTAAATGACCTAGATCAGCCGACTATTGATGGATTCAATACCTACTGCCTGTCTAAACTATTGAGTGAAGCGGGTGAGAAAGTAGTTTTATCGGGTGTGGGTAGCGATCAGCTATTTTCGGGTTCTAAATCATTCGATGTTTTACCCGAAATGATGCGCAAAAATAAGTTCGTTATCCCTATTGGCTTCCTACTAAAGCCTGTTAGTAAAAGGTTGTATAAATCGCTATCGCCCCGCCAAAGGCGATCCGCTGATGCACTTAACAATGCACAATCTCTGACCGCAGCACAGCAAAGTTTTAGGGGTATATTCTCTATTTCTGAAGCCTATGAGCTGACTAATATTGTGTGTAAAAAAGCACCTAAAGACATATTAGTAGCCGAACCTAATCATCCTTCGCAAGAAGATAACATTAGCCATATTGAAATAAGCACCTATTTACGTAATCAATTATTAGGTGATAGTGACGTCACAAGTATGGCCTGGGGTTTAGAGTTACGGGTGCCGTTGATTGACCGCGTATTTATTGAACAGGTTAGCGCTATCTCAGCCGACATTCGTCTGCAGCCGGGCAAACAACTATTAATTGACTGCGTGCCAGAATTGCCGTCATGGGTAGTCAATCGTCCTAAACAAGAATTCAATTTCCAGTTTAATCAATGGTTCGAGTCGAGTTGTCGCGATCTATCAATACCAAGTACCCCAAAATGGATTCCTCTACAACCATGGTGTCGACGTTCGAGCCTCGCGGTACTAAACCAATGGAAAGCTCGACACGCGCAATAATGGCGTCGCTAGCCGGCCTACGCCCCTCGCCTAACCAGGGTTGGTGTGGTACCGAATACCAATCTGCTTAATGTTAGCGACAACACAACACAACTAATAAGCGTTACAAACATTGAATGTATGTAGTGGATTGGCGCATTAAAAAATAGAACGCCATAAAACACTACGCCAAATACAACGGCAATAATGGCCGCTCGTGAATCAACATCGTTAAATATTAGACAGACCAAGAACGCCGATAGAATAGGCATACTCAGCAAGCCATACATCTGTTGAATGGTTTCGATGATACTAGATGACTTGGCGTAAGTTGGCACCAAGGCCAAACCAATAAGCACAATAGCGAGTGTAATAATCACATTCAGCTTCTTAACATTAGCCTTACTAGATGAATATTTCTCATGAATATCACACACGTATAAAGCGGTTGAAGCATTGAGGATGCTGTTTACACTGGTCAGCACGGCCGCCGCAATCGCGGCGGCGAACGCGCCAGATAACCACACCGGCAAAACATCCGCAACTATACGACCATAAGCACCATCATTTTCAATGCGACCGTATAGCTTATAAGAAACAATGCCAGGTATTACAATGATCGCCGGTACAATTAATAGCCTAATAATGGCCGCCGCATAAACTCCTTTCTGGCCTTCTTGAACCGTTGGCGATGCCATGGCTCGCTGGGTGATTGTTTGATTAGTGCTCCAGTAGAAAACTTGAATAAACAACATTCCGGTCAGCAGTGTATGCCACGGTATCGCTGAAGCATTGTCACCAATAAGCGTCAATCGCTCAGCGGGAATACCAGAAAAATCGAAGTCAATCGCGTTGAGTGCTAATAATACAACGGCCAGCCCGAGTGTCAGCAACAGTACGCCACTGTAAGCGTCCGACACTGCGACAGCGCGTAAACCACCAAACACAGCATAGGCAGCTCCGGCGATGGCAAATGCAATAGCAATATAGATAATCGAACTTTCGACGCCAAATATAATGCTCGAGCTTTCGATACCAAACATCGTGACCATGAATTTAGAGCCACCGTAGAGCATGGCCGGAATAAAAATACCGACGTTGCCAAGTAAGAACAGCACACTAATTACGGCTCTAATATGTTTGTCGCCATATCGCTTCTCTAAAAGCTCAGTGGTCGTGGTGCATTCATACTTATAATAAACCGGCAGAAAAACCTTGGCCAACACGATCAAACCTATAACCGCAGCAAACTCCCACCAAGCAACCAATAACATCTGATTACCATTCATACCAATCAATTGGTCGGTACTAAGATTCGTTAGCGTTATTGAGCCGGCAACAAATATCCATGTAAGGCCTCCGCCAGCCAAGAAAACTTCTTTATTGTCGGCTTCAACCGAGTGATCTGTTGAGCGTATAGCCGAACGACACTTAAGGTAGGTTAAAAATGCGATCAGCGCGGTGATAAAGATGAAAATGCCGATTTGAAGCGTGGTTGATGACATGGCCTGCTCTCCTATTGGGTGTTATCGCAATCAAGTAATCGGCTTTGCCGAGCTAGCTGCTTGCATACAGAATCCACCAATAGTGATTCACTAGTGTGGTTCCATTTTATTTTTATTTTCAATAATCATATAAATAATACCAGTGAATATAGAGGCTCTCCAGTACTATTTATATTCACCACACATTGTCTACTTGAGTGCCAATCGACGATAGGTAATCTATGGCCATGTCCCGAACTCGAATCGGCTAGTAATCAATCTCTCTATATGAGACCTCAGCATAACTCAGGGACGAAATAAAAATAGCTTGGAATGTACCTAATTGAGGCGGAAAACGCGGCTAATAGCTAGCTTACTTCTCGAAGACTGCTATAGATTCGACATGCGCCGTGTGCGGAAACATATCAATCACACCAGCGTAGGTCATACGGTAACCATGCTCATTAACCATCACACCCGCGTCTCGTGCAAGTGTGGCTGGACCGCATGAGACATAGACAACTTTAGACGCGCCAAAAGCCGGCAATCGTTTAATCATCTCGGCCGCACCCGAGCGTGGTGGGTCTAACAAGATTTTGTCAAATTTTTGCTCCAACCAATCTCCGTGCGAACTCGCGCTCATATCCTCTTTAAACAAATCGCCATAATGAAACTCGACATCGTCTAGACCATTTAACTGTCTATTATGAATTGCACGATTGACTAATGCTTGATCGCCCTCTACGCCCACTACGTGATCTGAATAACGCGCTAGTGGTAATGTGAAGTTACCAACACCACAAAATAAATCTAATACTCGGTCGTCTTTTTGAATATCGAGTAGCTCAATCGCACGACTTACTAGGGGCTCGTTAATACTACCGTTAACTTGAATAAAGTCGGTTGGTAAGAACTCAATTTTAATATCAAATTCTTTAAACTCATAAAATAAGGCATCGGGTTTTTCTGGGTACAACGGATGAACGCTTTTTAAATTACCTGGCTGCAAAAATAACTGTACTTCATTTCGCTTAGCAAATTCAGTTAATAAATCGAGATCGTTTTGAACAAATGTTTCGAGATGACGCACAATCATCACTACCGCATTATCAGCAACCGAGATTTCGATTTGTGGGATTTTATCGTTGCATGAGGTCTTTTCTAATGTCTCGCGCAAATCAGGGAACATCGCTGACACTTCTGGGTAAAGTACTTCGCACTTATCAGTCGGCTGTATATAGCTGGTATTACGCTCGCGAAAGCCAATAATCATACCGCCTTTTTTCGGTACGAATTTAGCACCCAGACGAGCGCGGCGGCGATAACCCCAATTTTTACCGGTCATCGGCTCTAACAGAGCCTCTGGTTGCACATCGCCAATCTTTTTGAAATTTTCTAACAACTGCTGTTGCTTGTATTTGATCTGGAT
>JAWUZB010000002.1:0-25624 GCA_034110505.1 Gammaproteobacteria bacterium | reverse complement strand
TGACAGCAATTAGACGCTCAAGAGGGTCTTCGATATCGCTTCTAACGCGCACGGTCAGCTGTGAAACTTGATTGCCGGCTTTACCCAACTGATCTTTAGTGCGAATATTAACTGGCGCCATAGCGGCTAGCGAGCGCTCAGGCAGCTCATTTTTACTTTGTAAATATTTGCGTAAACCACCACCACATATTGCCAGCGCGACGTCGTTTACGGTTACTCCTGGAACAGCGTCTTTAATATCTTTAATATCACTTAATTCAAACTCGACCGCATCGAATGCTCGGTAAGGTGAGACATTAGTGTTGAAGCGCGTGCGTGGAATATCGGTAACCCGAGATAGCTTCCCGCGGCTCAGGCCTGCAACTAGCTTAGCCACTCCAGGCACGGTATTTTTAGCGACCTCGAAAACCCTCAATGGCATTTTTATGCTATTGATCTGAGAGCGCCATAGAAGTTCAGTGGCGGTCGGCGTACGATCTTTGCGAACCGCCTTCTGGTCTTCGTCGACTCGATATTCAGGGCTTAGATCATGAATTGCGGCCGCGACCTCTACCCCTGATGCGCCATCGATTGCGGCGTGGTGCATCTTGCTTAATACTGCAAAGCAGCCCGGCGGGAAACCTTCAACGTTATCTAGGCCCTCAATAATATAAAACTCCCATAATGGTCGAGAGCGGTCTAATGTGCGTGCGTGTAATCGCGATGCTTGAATGCATAACTGGCGCCAATCTCCAGGTTTAGGTAGTGCGATATGTCTGATGTGAAACTCTGGGTCGAACGGCCCATTAGACTTCCAATACGGGTGATCTAACTTGAATGGCACTTCAACCAGCACATTATTCATAGAAGGGACGTTAGCTCCTCTGCTGAGTACATGTTCCATTATCTGCTTGAAGCCGACAGCACCGCCCGCAGCGGTCGATGGGTCATAAATAGCAAGGCCGCCGATATGCATGGGGCTGTTGGCTGTTTCGAGATATAGAAATGAGGCATCTAGGCCAGTAAGTTGCTGCACGCGCACGCTCCGGTTTACGGTTATTTTTGTATAGCTTGCCATGGTCTGCCGAGACTGGCAATTGAAGA
Organism: Gammaproteobacteria bacterium; assembly: GCA_034110505.1. Taxonomy (GTDB): domain Bacteria; phylum Pseudomonadota; class Gammaproteobacteria; order Arenicellales; family Arenicellaceae; genus Arenicella. The sequence continues at coordinate 24,541 of JAWUZB010000002.1, read as the reverse complement.
GGCTCGATAGCCATCATTTATCTAACGAGTCTGTGTCCTAACGGTTCAATGTCAAGGCTAAATTTTAGTCATAAAGTAGCTATAAACCTTTGTAAAAAAGAGGCTTTATTGTATAATCGCGCCTCAACATAAATCGTCCGATTGTCATTCGCAATTACTGGGTGCTTTTTGTCGTTATAAGTTTTTGATTTTATTGAAGATGTTGATTCAGGTTTTCTGGGTTGATTTCCATATTCGGTGGCAACTGCTACTTCAGATAGATTTTAAGCTGCGACACAAGGTTAGTAGTTCAGACTTTTCGGATTTGTCTAAACCCGTACAATTTTGGAGTACACATATGTCAGACGTTACTATGCGCCAGATGCTTGAAGCAGGCGTACACTTTGGTCACCAGACCCGTTATTGGTCACCTAAAATGCGCCCGTTTATCTTCGGTGAGCGCAATAAAATCCACATTATCAACCTTGAGCAAACTTTGCCAATGTTCAATGACGCGATGAACTACATCGGCAGCATTGTTGGCAACGGCGGCAGCATCATGATGGTTGGAACTAAACGTTCAGCCAGCACTCTTATTAAAGATGCTGCAGAACGTGCGGGCGCGCCTTATGTTAACCATCGTTGGTTAGGCGGCATGTTGACTAACTTTAAAACGGTTAAAAATTCTATTCGTCGTTTGAAGGAATTGGATACCCAGTTAGTTGAAGGTACAGCTGCACGCTTGAACTTGAACAAAAAAGAATCTCTAACTCTTGATCGCGAACGCATCAAGTTAGAACGTAGCCTAGGCGGAATCAAGAACATGCAAGGCTTGCCTGATGCATTGTTCGTAATTGACGTTAAAGCTGAGTACATCGCGGTATCAGAAGCCAACAAACTAGGCATCCCTGTAATTGCAGTTGTTGATACTAACTGCGTACCAGATGGTATCGATTATGTAATTCCTGGTAACGATGACGCGATTCGCGCAATCAGCCTTTATGTAGAGGCAGCAGCCGACACAATTATCAACGCTCGTGCAGCGGCTCAAGTGAAGCCAGCGCAATCGAAAGATGGAACTAGCGAATACGTTGAGCTTGTTGAAGAAGTAGCTGCAGCAGCTGAAGCAGCGCCAGTAGCCGAAGCGGCCGCAGCGGTTGCTGAAAAAGCCGTCGCCGCAGTTGCAGAAGTTGCTGCGCCAGTAGTTGCAGCAGCTGCAGTCGCGGTTAAGAAAACCGCATCAGCAGTAGTTGAAGCCGCTACTCCGGCGGCAACTGAAGGCGACAAGTTGACTGACATCAATGGCATTGGTCCAGTGATCGAAGGAAAATTGCAAGGCCTAGGTATCACTACGTTCCAACAAATTGCTAATTTCACAGCTGAAGACGTTGAGCGTATTGATGGTGAGCTAAACTTTAAAGGCCGTATCGAACGCGAAGAGTGGATTGCTCAAGCGAAAGCAAAATAAGACAAAGATCCTAAAGGATTAAGTCTTTTTTGCTGATAGGAGGCCTGTGAAAGCAGGCTTCTTTGACGATTAAATTTAGAATATATTTATAGGTGATGACATGGCAATTACTGCCTCATTAGTTAAAGAACTGCGCGAACGTACTGGCGCAGGCATGATGGAATGCAAGAAAATGTTAACCGAAACTGACGGTGACATAGAATTAGCAATCGAAGAAATGCGTAAGCGTGGCGCTGCTCAAGCTGATAAAAAAGCGGGTCGTATCGCGGCTGAAGGCACTATCGTTACATTAGTAGACGGTGTTAAGGGTGTTGCTGTAGAGATCAACTCTGAAACCGATTTCTCGGCCAAAGATGAATCCTTTATGGCGTTTGCCAATCAAGTGGCCCAAACTGTGCTAGCTAACTCGCCAGCTGATAACCAAGCGCTTGCGACTACAGCAACCGCTGACGGTGTAACTGTTGAAGAAGCGCGTCAATCTTTGATTCAAAAAATTGGTGAAAACATCACCGTTCGTCGATTTCAAATCATCGAAGCTGGCGACGGCGAAGTGGTCGGCGCCTACCAACACGGCAACAAGATTTCTGTACTAACTCGTTTGTTGGGTGGTAGCGAAGATTTGGCTAAAGATGTGTCTATGCACATTGCCGCAAGCAAGCCGGTCTGTGTATCTTCAGATGAAGTGCCAGCTGAGTTGTTAGCTAAAGAACGCGAAATTTTCGCCGCCCAAGCGGCTGAAAGTGGTAAGCCGCCTGAGATCATGGAAAAAATGGTTGAAGGTCGAATTCGCAAATACTTGAACGAAGTAACTCTTCTTGGACAAGCGTTTGTAAAAGACCCAGAAGTAACAATCGAAAAATTGCTAAAATCTGTTGGTGCTGAGTGCAAACAATTTGTTCGTTATGAAGTTGGTGAAGGCATTGAAAAGAAAGAAGATGACTTTGTTAGCGAAGTAATGGCGCAAGCGGGTAAAGCTTAAGTTTATTGACTTGGTCTATGGCTAATTGCTGCTTGGGGCTACGAATTGCTAAGGCAACGTACTTTAATCGCAGTAAGGCTGATGCCTTAAAAAGTAGCCAGATATGTTCTGGCTATTTTTTTGATCACTAATTAGTGTTATTTTTTAATCAGCGGTGTGTAATAGCTAAGATTTAAAAGTCTTGAGCTTTATTACATTGCATGCAGTAACGTGCCTAATAACAATTTAAAACCGTAAAACGGAGTAGTGTCCAATGCCCACCGATTCTTCAACTAAAGGTTTTCGTAGAATATTACTCAAGCTAAGCGGCGAAGCGCTTGCTGGCAGCAAAGGTGATGCCAAGTTTGGAATAAACGCACAGGTTCTCAATTCAGTATGTAAGGAAATTGCCGCGGTCATAGAGACCGGCACACAAGTCGCTATCGTTATTGGGGGGGGGAACTTCTTCCGAGGCATATCGGCCTCTGAATCTGGTATCGAACGCGTAACAGCCGATTATATAGGTATGCTAGCCACCGTTATGAATGCCTTGGCGGTTCAGCAAGCCTTGAAACAAATAGGTGTTGAAGCTCGTGTTCAATCGGCTATCCCAATCTCACCAGTGTCCGAACCGTATGTTCGATTGCGTGCATTGAAGCACCTGAACCAAGGTCGCGTGGTGATTTTTGCCGCAGGTACAGGCAACCCTTACTTTACTACTGATACCGCCGCCAGTTTGCGTGCGGCTGAGATTAATGCTGATATCTTAGTCAAGGCAACTAAAGTTGATGGCGTGTACGACTCAGACCCAGAAAAGAATCCCGATGCAGTTCGTTATGACCGAGTAAGTTATGATGAAGTGTTGCAGAAGCGTTTGGGCGTCATGGATGCTACCGCAATTGCTTTATGTCGTGATAACAATATGGATTTGCGTGTATTGTCGATCAGTGAACCGGGCGCTTTAGCGAAGATGGCTCGAGGCGAAGAGATTGGTACCCTGATCAACGGAGATTAGCCCTTACTATTGATCTAAATTAGTACGATAGAGAAATTTTTTTAGTAAAAAAACGTCACCATAGCGGCAGCAGAAGTAAGAAGATTGGTTAGATTTTTAATCAAAACTTGATTTTTACCTCAATATTTAAAATATTAGATATTTTCCACCCGTGCTGGAGTTATGCTTAGATGTCTAAAAATATAAATATAATAAATGGCTCTCCAATATTATGGATTGAGCGACTTGAGGAAAAAAGATGATTGACGATATTCTAAAAGATGCCGAAGACCGGATGCAAAAAAGTATTGAATCGATGCGTGGTGACATGGCAAAAATTCGTACTGGCAGAGCTAGCTCTGCATTAATTGACCATCTAACAGTAGACTATTACGGTACGCCCACACCGATTAATCAAGTCGCCAATGTGTCTGTACAAGACGCCAGAACCTTAGCCGTTCAGCCTTGGGAAAAAAACATGGTGCCGGTTGTTGAGCGCGCCATAATGGAAGCAAATTTGGGCTTCAACCCGGTTACAAACGGCGATTTAATTCGTATTCCAATGCCGCCATTAACTGAAGAGCGCCGTAAAGAGATGGTCAAAATCGCTGCTGGCGAGGGCGAAAGCGGTAAAGTTGCGGTGCGAAATATTCGTCGTGATGCTAATAGTGATTTTAAGTCTCTACTAAAAGACAAAGATATTAGCGAAGATGATGACAAGCAAGCACAAGATCAAGTTCAAAAATTAACCGATAAGTACGTGACTTTGATTGACGAGATCGTCAAAGATAAAGAAGTCGATATCTTACAGGTATAAGCTAGGCTTCAGACCTAAGAATCGTGTTTTAGCACGCCTCTTGAGTGAGTTTCTCGCAACTGAGAAGTTACCCAAACTGATCTCTAAAATATCTATGTCTAATAAACTTAAATCCTTGTGGCTAATTCTGTCGCAGGGCTCTAAACAGCTAGTTAAGGGCTTTGCACGTGAAAAGCCTGCAATGGCGGAAATTATTACGCCAAAGCCAGACCACGTAGCCGGCATTATGGACGGCAATGGCCGCTGGGCTAACTCTCAAGGACTTTCCCGTATTGCCGGTCATAAGCGTGGGGTAGACTCGGTCAAAGCGCTTATAAAGAGTTGTCTGCATCACCAAATACCTTATTTGTCGATTTTTGCTTTTAGCAGTGAGAACTGGGATCGGCCCGAAGCTGAAGTTAACGCGCTAATGGAACTGTTGGGTAATGCCTTAGAAACGCAAACAAGTAAACTCAATGAGAATGGCGTAAGGCTCAAGTTGCTCGGGGATATGTCTCGGTTTAGCGAGAAAATTCAAGCCCTAGCTTTGGCTGCTCAAGCAGCGACAGCGGCAAACGATAAACTGGTCTTTAATGTTGCTATAAATTATGGTGGTCGTTGGGATATCACCCAAGCCTGTCAGAAGCTAGCCAGCAAAGTAACCGACGGGCAAATGCTGGCGAGCGATATCACCGAGGAAGCGATCACTAATGAATTGTCGACCAGCGGTATACCAGACCCGGATTTAATCATTAGAACCAGTGGCGAATATCGAATAAGTAACTTCCTTTTGTGGCAGGCCGCATACTCAGAATTCTATTTCACAGATGTTCTATGGCCTGATTTTAACCAACAAGAATTTACTCAAGCTTTGATCAAATATACCAATCGTAACCGTCGGTACGGAAATGCGGTCGATAGCATTGCAGTAAGTGCGGTAAACCAGAGCAGTAGCTCAACAGAGGTAAACAATGCTTAAACAACGAATTATTACGGCGATAATATTAGGCGCAATCGTCATGGCGGCCCTTTTTTCGCCACAGCCGATATTTTGGCGAGCACTGATTTCCTTAGTCGTCATTATTGGCTTTTATGAATGGCTGAAGTTTTGTGAAATCGATCAGATGTTGCCAAAGCTGATTAGTTACGCCGCTTTTGGGCTCTGTTTCTATTTGCTACAGGCCGGTTATCTGGCAATGAATTTCATTATTCCGGCGGCTTGTATACTTTGGCTTGCTCTGCTGATCTTTACGGTTACAGGGGCGCTGGATATTATTCATCAAACTTGGCTCAAGTTACCGATCGGTATTATCGTTCTTTCGACCGCAGGCTGGCTGGTCATCGAGTTTAGAGAGCTGCAAAACGGCGCGCTTTGGATTCTTTGTTTTTTCCTCTCAGTTTGGGCGGCGGATATTGGTGCTTATTTTGTTGGTAAGAAATTTGGCAAAACCAAACTTTCACCAAAAGTCAGTCCAGGCAAGACAGTCGAAGGCTTGTTAGGTGGCTTAGCCTTTGTGCTGCTTATATTTACTCCGATTTTATACAATAATTTTAGCCTTAAGGCCGCCAGCTTATTATTGCTAACGATATTGGTAACCGCATTTATATCTGTTGGTGGTGATTTGTTTGAAAGCAAACTGAAGCGTTACGTTGGCCTAAAAGACAGCAGTCAGATTTTACCGGGGCATGGAGGAATACTTGATCGTATCGATAGTCTTTTATCAGGCGCACCGGTATTTGCCGCAGGCTTGTTATTGTTAGGCTATTTAGTCTAGTTATTTTGACACAATTAATTCTCAATATGCTGCCATGCAACGATTAGCTATTCTCGGGTCGACTGGATCGGTAGGGCAAAGCACATTAGATGTTGTGGCTTTGCACCCGGATCGCTTTACCATTAGTGCGCTGACGGCCAATACTAACGTTACCAAAATGCTCGCCCAGTGTCAGCAATTTAGGCCGCAGAAGGTAGTAATGTTGGAGTCGTCGGCAGCGGAGCTGTTGTTACAATTGCTTGCTGAGGTTGGGCTAGATCAGATTGACGTAATGTCGGGTACCGATGCGCTATGTCAGATTGCTAGTAGCGATTGTTGTGACGCGGTTATGTCGGCGATTGTCGGTGCTGCAGGGTTGATGCCAACACTCAAAGCGGTACAAGCATCTAAACGGGTGTTAATTGCCAACAAGGAGCCGTTGGTAATGACTGGTAGTTTATTCATGGCAGAGGCCCGCAAGTCGGGCGCTATAATTTTGCCTATTGATAGTGAGCATAACGCCATCTTTCAATGCCTTCCTGATGACCAAAATAAACGCGGAGTTCGAAAGATACATCTGACCGCTTCAGGGGGGCCAGTTTTAGGTCGTGCTTGGCAAGATCTATCAAAGATTACGCCAGCCCAAGCCTGTGCTCACCCGAATTGGTCAATGGGACAAAAAATCTCAGTTGATTCTGCAACCATGATGAACAAGGGCTTGGAATTAATTGAAGCCGCTGCGTTATTTGGTTTACCCGCTCAGCAAGTAGATATCATTATGCACCCACAGAGTATTATTCATTCAATGGTTGAATATACTGATGGTTCATTTCTTGCCCAGCTAGGATCGCCTGATATGAAGATCCCTATTGCACATTCTTTAAGCTGGCCAGAGCGCATACAGTCCGGAGCCAAAACTCTAGATATAACGGAAATCGCCCGCTTAGATTTTCAAAAGCCTGATATGGCTAACTTGCCATGCTTAAGATTGGCTAGAAGGGCGGCCGAAGAGGGTGGTTCTGCTCCGGCCGTTTTAAATGCCTCTAATGAGATAGCAGTTGAAGCGTTTTTGTCCGGTAAAATTGCATTTACCGACATTCCGAAAGTAATTGAGGTTGCAATGAACTCGATTGATCACTGTGACATTAGTGATATTGAAAACGTATTAAACATTGATAATGAAGCACGGAAAGTGGCGATTGCACAGCTAGACTCCTTTTCGTAACTGGGTAGTACATCTTCTGACAGTGTGGATGGTAAATCAACGTGTTATAAATAGCGGTCTTAGCAATACCGTCGCAGAAGATAAGATGACTGATTTATTTTTGTAGCAATACTAAAATTATTAGCCATACTCTTTTCACCCTGGCGCTATGCCGAGGTCTTAAATGAATAATAATATTATTGGGTTAGGCGGTATCTGTTGAGTTTTTTATACAGCATTATTGGATTTGTAATCGCCATCGGCGTACTTGTAGCGGTGCATGAGTTCGGACACTTTTGGGTCGCTCGTAAGCTCGGGGTTAAGGTATTAACTTTTTCAATTGGCTTCGGTAAACCTATTTGGCGCAAGGTAGCAGGGCCAGATCAAACTGAATATATAATTGCCAGAATACCGCTCGGCGGATACGTTAAAATGCTTGGCGAAGGGTCAGAAACAGAACCAGTTGACCCCAAAGAAGCACATAGGGCATTTGACAATCAGCCAATCTGGAAGCGATCTCTAATAGTTGTCGCTGGCCCAGCGATCAATTTTTTGTTCGCGATCCTGTTGTTCATGATGTTAGGTTTACAAACGGAGCAGCACCTCGAACCGACTTTTGGTAATGTTACCGAACAGTCTATTTTGGCTCAATCTGGAGTCAATGCCGGCGATACCCTTATAAGTGTTGATGGCAAGCCGGCTCGCTTTTTAGCAGAGCATGATCTTTATGTCTTTAATCAGGTGCTCAAACGTCAGCCGATAGAGCTCGAAATAGAGTCTAATGGCCGACGGTCAAACGTCACTATTGCCACATCTGATATTCCGATATACAAAGTGAACCCCGCTAGTTTGATGCGTCAACTTGGTTTCGTCGGCGTGCAGCCAGAAATCACAACCGATATAGAGCGAGTAGCTAAAGGATCGCCAGCTGAGTCTGGCGGTTTAAAAGTCGGTGATAAATTTGTCTCAATAGACCAAATTCAAATAACCAGTTGGCGCGATTTGACCGCTGCAGTTCAGCCCGCCGCTGGTCAGCCTTTACTGATTACTGTCGAGCGAGACGGTGCTAATGTATCGATGACAATAACCCCTAAAAGTATCAACGTAGGTAATGCCACTTATGGCCAACTGGGTGTTGGACCGACAGTATTGCCTCCTAGACCCGAACAAATTATTGAGATCAATCGTTCGCCTTTGGCAGCGCTGACTCACGGCGTAAACCAAACGTGGTTAATGTCAACCCTGACTCTTAGAATGTTGGGTAAGATGATTACTCTGCAGGTGTCACATGAAAACGTCAACGGTCCGCTAATGATTGCCGATGTCGCTGGTCAAGCAATTCAGGTAAGCTTTAGCACCTACTTGTATTTCCTAGCGTTGATTAGTATCAGTTTAGGGGTGATGAATTTATTGCCAATCCCGATGTTGGATGGCGGACATTTAGCCAGCTACGTTATCGAAGTGTTTGCCGGAAAGCGTTTTGCTCAAAAGGCATTCATCGCGGTCCAGCCATTCGGCTTGCTGATGTTAGCTGGTCTAATGAGTCTTGCTTTTTATAATGATATTTTAAAAATATTCAATTAGAATTACCACTGGCGAAAAAGTTAGCCGGCTAGCAATAAATAATACGCATTCAAATCTCGCGATAAATTATAACAATAATATTAAATAAACGTCTTTTGCTGATTTAATTTCGGGTTAGCGCCCGATAGTAACGATAAGCTGTAATTGACCACACTAAATAGCCAGGGGCTATTGAGGACTCTATGATTAGAACACTCTGTATTAGATCAATTGTGATAGCGTTTGCAATGACGGCGATGATAAGCAGTGCTATTGCACAACAATCCTTTATTGTCTCCGACATAAAAGTTAAAGGCTTACAGCGAATATCGGCCGGGTCAATCTTTAACTATCTTCCAGTTAAAGTAGGCGATACCTTCGATCCCTCTGGATCTTCAGACTTGATTCGCGAGCTGTATAAAACTGGCTTTTTTAAGGATATCGAGCTGAGCACCGATGGCACCGCTATTGTTATCGATGTTGTTGAATATCCTTCAATCACACAGATTGAATTCGCTGGCAATAAGCTGATTAAAGAGGAGTCTTTGCGAGAAGCGCTATCTGGAAATGATTTCATAGAAGGCCGAGTGTTCCAGCCAAATGTCTTAGAACAGGTCAAGCAAGAGCTTAAGCGTCAGTATCTAAATCAAGGCAAATATAACGCTCAGGTGGGCACTGAAGTTACTGAATTGCCGCGCAACCGCGTCAAAGTCAAGCTGCACGTTAAAGAGGGCCCGACGGCTAAAATTAAGAAGATCAATATCGTTGGCAATGAGTACTTTAGTGACAAAATGTTACGAGATGAGTTCGAGTCGACCGATAGCGTTCCGTTTTGGAAGTTTTGGGGTTCAGCTGATCAATATTCAAAAGACAAGGTATCTGGTGATTTAGAAACGTTGCGTAGTTTTTATCAGAATCAAGGGTTTCTAGATTTTAATATAACCTCTAATCAAGTCAGTATTTCGCCAGAAAAAGACGGCATCTTCCTAACCGTTAACGTCGAAGAGGGCGAGCGCTACACGGTTTCAAGTTTCGTGCTTAACGGCCAATTAGTAGTGCCTGAAGATGAGTTGTTGCCGTATGTGTTTATTGCCCCTGGCCGAACCTATTCGCGTAGAGATGTTGATAACACTGTAGAGTTTATTAGCGACCGTCTAGCCGAAGAGGGCTATTCGTATGCGGAAGTAGTACCGGTACCTGATGTTAATCGTGATGAAAATACAATCGCTTTCTCAATTAATATTAAGCCTGGTCGCCGAGTTTATGTGCGCCGTATTGATGTGGTTGGTAATAAATTAACCAACGATGAGGTTATTCGTCGCGAGTTACGCCAGACCGAAGGTGGTGCTTTTTCGCCAAGCCGTGTTAACCGCTCTAAAATTCGCTTGCAGCGTTTAAGTTTTTTTGACGAAGTGGAAATCGAGACCGTGCCAGTTGCTGGTCGCGAAGATCAAGTCGATCTTGAAGTCGTGGTTAAAGAGCGCCCGACAGGACAGTTCTTGTTCGGCTTGGGTTTTTCCGGCGATGATGGTGCCTTGATTCAGGCCAGTGTTTCGCAATCAAATTTATTTGGTACCGGTAATCAGCTAAATTTTAATGTTCAGCGGTCGGATATCGTAGAGTCAGTAAGCCTGCAATACACGGATCCTTACTATACCAAAACGGGAATCAGCCGAACGATTGGTTTAACGGGTAGAAAAATTGACTCTGCAAGAGCGAATACATCTGAATTCTTCACTGAGACTCTAGGCTTAAACTTTCGCTATTTATTCCCAATCAATGAAAGCAATTCATTTTCTTTGGGCGCTGGAATAGAACAAATCGACTTAAAAGTTGGTTTTAACTCGGTACCTGAAGTTGTCGAATTTATTGCCGAAAATCCAGACAATACATTATTCAGTGTTACCTCCGCTTTTGCTCACGATACTCGTGATAGTTTGTTGTACCCAACCTCGGGTAGAAATTTTCGTTTATCCGCTGAAGTTACCGCACCGGGTAGTGATCTTGAGTATTATCGTTTGAATCTTGAGTCAAGCTATTACTATCCATTTACTCGTAAAGCGGCTTTAAAGCTAAGTGCTGATATTGGTTATGGCGATGGTTATGGTGACACTGAAGGTTTACCATTCTTCAAGAATTATTTTGCCGGCGGTTCGCGCTCGGTGCGTGGCTTCGAAGCCCGCTCGCTCGGACCCCGTGATAGCGGTCAATTCCAGCAACCTTTTGGTGGTAGCAAGCGTGTCTTATTGAACGCCACTTTACTTCTGCCAGTGGGCGATGGCGCATTGGATAAGCGTCTGCAGATATTTATTGACGGTGGTCAGGTGTTTGCCAATGATCAAAGTATCGAATTAGATGATATACGCTTCAGTGCTGGCGTCGGTTTTAACTGGATTTCTCCTGTAGGGCCGCTGTCGATCAGTTACTCTATTCCGTTGAATGAAGTTGAAGCAGATCCGTTAAACGGTGTTTTTGGCGACGAAGTTGAAAAATTTCAATTTAGTGTCGGCTCGTTAATTCAATAAATCAAAGCAGTTAGAATTAGAGCAAATTCTCATTTGAGTTTTTGTTAAAAAGAATTTGTTGTCTCTGCGAACTCGTCGTAGGGATAATCAATATTTAGAAATTAAGAAATAAAAGGTATCAAAAATGTTAAAACGCAGTTTAATCGTATTCGCCGCATTGGTCGCATGCATGCAAGCCTCTATCGCCTCAGCTGAGCTAAAGATTGGTGTATACGATGCACGTACTATTCTTGAGTCATTGCCAGCGGTACAAAAAGAATTTAAAAAACTGGGCGCTGAGTTCGAACCAAAAGAAAAAGACATCGCTGACAAACGTACAGCGCTGGTTAAATTACAAGAAGATATCAGTAAGAATGCAGGCACTATTTATTCTGAAGAAGAGTATAAAAACAAGCAGCTTGAGTTTCAAAGTAAACGTCGAGAGTTACAGCTTCTTGCTGAAGATACTGAGCGTTTAGCCAATGTTCGTCGTAACGAAGTGGTTCGTAAAATCCAAAGTTCGGTGGATCAAGAAGTACGTAAATTTGCTGAAGAGCAAGGTTACGACTTAATTTTACGAAGCGGCGTACTATATGCAGGACCTAAAGTAAATATTACGCAAAGTATTTTACAGCGTATGTCATCACAGTAATGGCAGATGTGGTAATCGAGAAATACCTGTTTTTCAGCTACTCTCGTTAAAGTTGGTAATCGGATGTGATAAATGACATCCGATTACTGATAGAAAAAGCTATACTGCTGTTAGCTATTGTTTATAAGGCTTCCATCAAGGAAGTCTTTTGCGTTCTACAACACGTTAAAAAAGGATCTGCCCTGTGACTTTACTCGACATTCATCAAATCAAAAATTTGCTACCACACCGTTATCCATTTTTATTGGTAGATAGAGTATTGGAGGCGGTGCCTGAAGAAAGCATGGTAGCGCTTAAAAACGTGACTTATAATGAACCTTTTTTTGAAGGTCACTTCCCCAGTCGTCCGGTAATGCCTGGCGTACTCATCATTGAAGCATTGGCTCAGGCCGCTGCGCTGATGGCTAGTTACGGTCGCGAAGATATTGATACATCGAATCGTATTTACTATTTCACGGGAATAGATAAAGCACGTTTCAAGCGTCCGGTTGAACCGGGTGATCAACTTATTTTTGAAGTTGAATTAGTGCGTAAGATAAAGAATATGTGGAAGTGTAAAGGCGTAGCAAAAGTCGATGGCAAGATTGCTGCATCGGCAGAATTGATGTTTACCTTTAAAGATATTGAGGCTTAAAGTATGAGTGTGAATATACATCCAACCGCGATCATTGAATCAGGTGCGGAACTTGGTACTGATGTATCTATCGGCGCTTATTCGGTTATCGGCGCTAATGTAAAAATTGGCGACGGCTCAAGAATTGCCTCCCAAGTAGTGATTGAGGGTCATACCGAGTTAGGCGCTAATAATCAAGTTTTTTCATTTACCGCGATCGGTGGTGAACCTCAATCAATCTCCTACAAGGGTGAACCTACCCAAGTTAAAATTGGCGACAATAACGTTTTTCGTGAAAACATCACTGTAAATCGGGGCACTGTCGACGACCAAGGGATTACTAGAATTGGCAGCAATAATCTATTCATGGCATATGTGCATATAGCCCATGACTGCCGTTTAGGATCCGATTTACTGTTTTCCAATAATGCTAGTTTGGCGGGTCATGTTCGGGTTGGCGATTATGTAGTGCTTGCTGGTTATACCTTGGTGCATCAGTTTGTGCGGATTGGCGAGCACAGCTTTTGTGGTGTGAATACCTATTGCACCCTAGACGTTCCTCCGTATATGTTGGTGGCTGGCAATAAAGCAATTACGCACGGTATTAATATAAGAGGTTTAAGACGTAGAGGTGTCGATAAAGACGCTATTCTCGAACTGAAACGGGCTTATAGAACAATTTATCGCTCCGGTCATACAATGGCTCACGCGCTAGATGAACTCGCTACACACGATTGGAATAGTTGTCAGGTTCAAGCGTTGATTGACTTTATCAAGGAGTCCAAGCGCGGCGTTATTCGTTAAGTGTCGACTTACTCGTCTGCTCTGGCGTTTTAGGCTAAATAAATTATGAAGATCGGTATCGTTGCAGGTGAGAAATCAGGAGATTACCTTGGTAGCGAGCTGATAAAAGCGTTTAAATTACGTTATCCAAATGCTGAGTTTGTTGGATTAGCTGGCCCGCTTATGAAGCAACAGGGTGCTGTTTCTCTAGCCGAAATGGATAAAATTAGCATCATGGGCGTAGCCGGCGCGTTAAAAGGTGCATTCGAAATTCTCAGTATTCGCAAAACCATTAGTAACTATATGCTCGAGTGGCGTCCCGATGTATTTATTGGAATCGACGTGCCTGATTTTAATCTAGGCCTAGAGATAAAACTGAAGCAAGCTGGCATTCCTACAGTTCACTATGTCAGCCCCACAGTCTGGGCTTGGCGCGGTAAGCGCATTACTAAAATCAAGCGAGCGATCAATTTGATGTTGACGCTTTTTCCGTTTGAAGAGACTTTTTATCAACAGCGCAATACTCCGGTTAAATATGTCGGCCACCCATTGGCAAAACAGGTGTTATCGTGGCAGCTAAGCAATGGTGCTCGTAAGGCTATTAATTTACCTGATAATAAGAGATTAGTAGCGATATTACCGGGTAGTCGCATGAGTGAGGTGTCACGCTTGGCGCCGGTGATGTTGCAAGCGTGCACTCAACTAGCAAGGCAATATCCCGATCTTGAGTTTATTATTCCTGCCGCGTCTGAAACGCTTTACGATTATTTAACTACCGAGTTGAACAGCGACGCGACACCAGTGCGTGTTATCAACGGCTATTCACGAGATGTGTTAGCGCTATCGCATTTAGCGGTCCTCGCCTCGGGTACAGCGGCGTTAGAAGCGGCGTTGTTTGCAAAGCCGATGGTGGTGATGTACAAAGTGTCTAAATTCGAAGAGTGGTATGCCGCTCGCACGATGGAGGTTGAACACTTCTCGATGCCAAACCATTTAACTGACCCTCCGATTGTCACTGAACTAATTCAGGACCAAGCTACTGCAGCGAATATGGTATCCGCTGTATCGAATTTATTAGACGATCAAGGTGCTTACCAAGCAATGCACAATGTGTTGGCTGAATTAGCGCCAAGGCTATCTGAAGACTCTGGCGAGTTAGCCTGCGATGCAATCGAATCATTGTTAAAAATTAAAACTGAGACGCGGCTATGAAAATTGAGACGTGGATATGATTGTTGCAGGAGTCGATGAAGTTGGCAGAGGTCCGCTTGCGGGGCCGGTGGTTACTGCCGCCGTAGTATTACCTGAAAATTTCGATTTACCTGGTTTAACCGATTCGAAGAAATTGTCAGCTAAAAAACGTGAAATTCTCTCAATCGCGATAAAAGAGCAAGCTTTAGCTTGGTCAATGGGCGAAGCGTCGGTTGCCGAAATTGATCAGTTTAATATTTTACAGGCAACGATGTTAGCCATGCAGCGTGCGGTTGCAGGGCTATCTATTACGATTGATAAGGTTTTGGTTGACGGCAATCGCGCGCCTGATTTTGGCATTCCAGCGGAGCCAATTATAGGTGGTGATGGGATAGAGCCGTCAATATCAGCGGCGTCAATCATTGCTAAGGTAGCACGTGAGCATTTGATGTCGGCTTACGCCTCGAGTTTTCCCGGTTACGGCTTCGAGCGAAATAGTGGATACCCAACCAGGCAACATCGTGAGGCTTTGCAGAGACTTGGTGTAACGCCGATTCATCGACGCAGCTTCGCACCCGTCAAAAAAATGCTAGAGATTAGTTAGTCAGTTCAAGTCAAGATTAATATTTTCAATTCTGCAGCGACAAAAGTCTCCGTAGAATCTGTGATCGGTTTATAATTTGCCGATGCCAAAGACTTTCGTTCACCTACACGTACACTCTGAATATTCACTGGTAAACGGCATGATCCGTTTGCCGACTCTAATCGAGCAAACACGTACCAATCAGATGCCCGCGGTTGCCCTAACTGACATGGGCAATCTATATGGTGCTGTTAAGTTTTTTAATAAATGTATGGCGCAAGGAATTAAGCCGATTATTGGTGCTGAGGTCTATATCGAAAACCTCGATAAGGTTACTCAGCCTTATATCATGGTGTTACTGGTGCAAGACGAGGTCGGCTATGTGAACTTGTCTGAGTTATTGTCGAGAGGTTTTCGCGAAGGCCAAGCACAAGGTAAGCCAATTATTCAAAAGCAATGGTTGGACGGTAAAACCGAGGGGTTAATTTGTCTTTCCGGTGGTATCAGAGGCGAGCTAGGCGGCGCAATCATGGCCAGCCGAGATAATTATCGCGAAGAAATTATACAGCAGTACCAAGCGCTATTTCCGGATCGTTTTTTTATTGAAATTCAACGAGTTGGTCGATCGCACGAAGAGGAGTACATCAGTCAAGCTGCTCAGCTTGCGGCCAAGTTTCAAATCCCACTTGTGGCCACCAATGATGCGCACTTTATGCAGCCGTCAGACTTCGATGCGCACGAAGTGAGGGTGTGTATTAACGAAGGACGGGTGTTAAACGATAGCCGTCGTGTGGTGCATCATACTCGCCAGCAATACTATAAAAACTCTCAAGAGATGATCGAGTTATTTGCGGACATACCAAGTGCTATTGAAAACACTGTATTGATTGCTCAGCGCTGTAATTTTGTGATTCGCATGGGTGAGTATTTTTTACCCGACTTCCCTGTGCCCGCAGGCCAGAGCATTGAGTCACACTTACGCAATGAGTCGTTTGCCGGTCTAGAGGTGGTATTACATCGTCGATTCCCTGAGGGCCCAACGGCAGAGATACGTGCTGAGTACGTGGCACGAATGGAGTTTGAACTTAAGATTATCTTAGAAATGGGTTTTCCTGGATATTTTCTGATTGTGGCCGACTTTATTCTATGGGCTAAACAAAATGATGTGCCAGTAGGCCCAGGGCGAGGTTCGGGTGCGGGGTCGCTGGTTGCCTATGCGTTAAAAATTACTGACCTTGACCCAATTGAACATATCTTACTGTTCGAGCGCTTTCTAAATCCAGAACGTGTCTCGATGCCTGACTTTGATGTCGATTTTTGCATTGAGGGTCGCGAGCGAGTGATCGATTATGTGGCTAAAAAATATGGGCGTAACAAAGTTTCTCAGATCATTACCTATGGAACCATGGCGGCCAAAGGTGTGATTAGAGACGTAGGTCGAGTTATGGGGCTGTCGTATGGCCACGTTGATGGTATCGCCAAGCTAATACCGTTTGACCTAGGCATTACCTTAACTAAAGCACTAGATCAAGAACCTGAGTTAAAGGATCGCTACGACAACGAAGATGAGATCACTGAGCTGATCGACATGGCCCTCAAATTAGAGGGCCTAGCGCGAAACGTTGGTAAGCATGCTGGCGGTGTGGTGATTTCACCTACTGATTTAACTGACTTTACGCCACTTTATTGTGAACATGGAAGTGATCAAATTGTCTCGCAATACGATAAAGACGATTTAGAAACCGTTGGTTTGGTGAAGTTTGACTTTCTAGGTCTTAAGACCCTGACGATTATTGACTGGGCGGTTAAAGCAATCAACGTTAAGCGCGCTGAACTTGGCGAAGATATTCTCGATATCACCAAATTACTGCTCGATGATAAGCCCACCTATGAGCTTTTAAAAGACGGACAAACGACCGCTGTTTTCCAATTGGAATCGTCGGGCATGAAGGAGCTTATTAAGAACCTCAAGCCTGACCGATTCGAAGATATTGTCGCTTTGGTGGCACTCTACCGTCCGGGCCCGCTTGGCGCTGGAATGGAGAAGGTTTACTGTGATCGTAAGCATGGTAAGGAACCGACTAAGTACGCTCACGAAATGCTCGAGCCGATTCTCAATAACACACAAGGGATTATCCTTTATCAAGAGCAGGTAATGAACATTGCTCAGGTCATGGCCGGCTACTCACTTGGTGGAGCCGACATTCTACGTCGCGCAATGGGTAAGAAAAAACCTGAAGAAATGGCTAAGCAGCGTGCTATTTTTGAACAAGGAGCTAGCGAGCGAGAAGTTCCACCAGAGGTGGCTAAAGAAGTATTTGATTTAATGGAGTACTTTGCCGCCTATGGTTTCAACAAAAGTCACTCTGCGGCCTACGCCTTAGTCGCCTATCAAACGGCTTGGCTGAAAGCTCATTACCCGTCACAGTTTATGGCGGCCTGTATGTCGGCGGATATGGAGAATACCGACAAGGTAGTGATATTGCTGAATGAAGCTAATCAGATGAGCCTAACGGTTCAGCACCCAGATATTAATTTATGCCAGTATCAGTTTGTTGCTACCGATGATAAGCATATTGTTTATGGTCTCGGTGCCATTAAAGGCATTGGCCGCCCCGTTATTGAGAACATTATCGAAGCTCGAGATGCTGGCGGACCGTTTAAAGACTTATATGATCTATGTGCTCGTGTTGATGTTAAGCGAGTAAATCGCCGTGCGCTGGAAGCCTTAGTTCGAGCGGGCGCGCTTGATGAGTTGGGCGTTCATCGTGCTAGTCTTGTCGAGAGTATTGCTCTTGCATTAGACGCCGCCAATCAGCAAGCCAAAAGCGCTTTAGCGGGGCAGAACGATATGTTTGGCGTCTCAGCACCAGTAGAGGTAGTGCAAACTTATCAGAATGTCCCTGAGTGGAAGAAAGAAGATTTACTTGCTGCTGAAAAGGAAACATTGGGTTTATATCTCAGTGGTCACCCCATTGATATGTACATCCAAGAACTGGATCAGTTTACATCATGTCGACTTATCGATATTGATGTTGGCCAGGGTAAGGGCAAAAAGTCGGTAACCTTGGCCGGTCTTGTTGTTGGTGCTCGGACGATGAATACAAAGTCTGGCTCACGTATGGCTTTCCTTACCTTGGATGATAAAACCGCTCGGGTCGAGGTCGGAGTGTTCGGTGAATTGTACGACCAACGTCGAGACGTAATTCACAAAGACAAAGTATTGGTTATAAAAGGTAAAGCGAGTCATAACTTCTTTAATGATGATATTCGCATTTCCGCCGATGAACTGTTTGATATTGAGCAAGCTCGCGGGCACTTAGCGCGCCACATGCAAATTCAGATTAGTTCTGAACAGATCGAAGAAGATACAGTGGCTAACCTTAAAAAAATACTTGCCCCTAATGAGCACGGTCAATGCGGTGTCGGCTTTGAGTATTCTACGCCACATGGCATCTGTAAGTTAGATGTAGCACACAATTGGCGCATTGTTCCGAATAAATTAATGCTCGAGCAACTAGAGTCTATTGTCGGGCAGCCAAATATTAGGTTAATTTATTAGCGTTATCTAAGCTAATCTCTGAGAGAATCTTTATAAGTGTTTGCTCTTTAAATGTTTTTTAAATTAATGTTATACTTTTGTTGATTTTGAAACCTGTCGCTTTTACCTGTTTATTATTGTTTTTACCCACAATAAAAATTGTCGAGCCGTAACTCATGACAAACTGAGGCAGAGTAAGAAGCGCAACCCCAAATTGCTACGCTTCTTTTCAAAATCGATATAATAAGACTTTGTTTAAACAAATCGAGTTAGATAGAGGTTGTTTTTAGAGGCTCAAGGTTGTTATTTAGAACGGCTCAAGGCTGTTATTTAGAACGGCTCAAGGCTGTTATTAAAGTGTCTTCGAGCCTCAATAACCCTATCAGCATGCCGGCTACTTACTCATGCTATTTGTGTCCGTAAAACCAACGTTAATTTAAAAGGTAGACTCTAATATGACACTTTCTGTAGAGGAGTTCGGTAACGAACTTTTTGAGGGATTAAATCTTGGCCATCAAGGTCGCTATTACCTCGCTTTCAGTGGCGGTGTAGACTCGACCGTATTGCTTCACTTGATGGTTCAATGGCGCGAGCAACATGGCTTTGAACTTACTGCCTTGCATGTTAATCATAATCTGCAAGCAGACTCAAACGCTTGGGCAGAGCACTGTCGTCGTATATGCGACGCTCTTAAAGTGCCGCTCAGAGAAACCACACTTAATTTAGATTCAGACGATGAAGCTACTGCTCGCGATGGCCGTTATCAATGGTTTCGTGAGCAAGTAGAATACGGCTCAGTGATAATGACCGCTCATCATCAACAAGATCGAGCCGAAACCTTTCTGTTTAATTTAATGCGTGGTGCCGGCAGCACAGGTTTATCTAGCCTGCGTGCTAAGCGGCCTTTTTTTGGTGCTAAATTGGTTCGACCTCTACTGAAATTCAGTCAAGCCGACATTGTTAATTATGCAAATCAACAGGATTTACAGTGGGTCGAAGATTCAAGCAATCAAGATCTAGCGTATTCACGCAATGAAATTCGTCATCAGGTGCTGCCAATATTACAGACCTTTCGAGCCGATGCAATTCAAAATATCGCTCGAGCTGCGGCTAATTTAGAGCAAGAAAATGGATTGCTACGTGAAGTTGCTATTTGTGACCTAGTCGACGTAAGAGAGCACCCGATCCACCCTTTGGATCAATCTCATGCTCTTTGTGTCGATGATATGGGTCATCTTACGGCCGGGCGTCAAGCTAATGTTTTGCGCTTCTGGCTACATAGTTTAAAGCTTCATACTCCAAGTAGAAAATTTCTAGGCAGATTATTACTGGCTATAAATCAGCCACCGGCTAGTACCGCGGTGCTGCAAGAGGATGGTCGCCAGTTTCGGTTTTACAAAGGATATATGTATGTGATGCTGGCAAAAACGGCGCCGCAAGAATTTAGCCCAATTAATTGGCAAGACGTTGAGCAGCCTTTAGGTCTATTTGAGAATAAACTTATGATTGACTCACTCATAAACTACGTGAACTGGTTTTTTCGGATAAAAATGCTCGCTTACGTTTGGCGGCTAAGCCTGAAGTAAGCAATCCGAAATCGTTGCAAGGTCATAGTTTAAATTTGAAAAAATGGATGCAAGAGATTGGCATACCACCATGGAGACGCCAAGCTCAGCCTTTATTGACTATGTCTAAAGCTGACACTGATGTCGTTATTGCGCCAATAGACCAGCAGTTATATTCAGATTGGGTTTCAATAGAGACACCTTATTAGCTTTCTGTGCTTTATCTATGCTGAGTCTTTGCTAGACAAAATATTCACATAAGAATGCGTAAAGCGATTGTTCGTAATCGACTGCTCCCGTATCATATAGAACCTTCTGTAACGCGATACAAAACATACTTTTCTTGTGTTTTTCTGTGTCTCGATAAGCTTTCAATTACATCACACGCACTCGATGACTAAATACGTATTCATAACTGGAGGGGTTGTCTCTTCTCTTGGTAAAGGCATTGCCGCGGCATCGCTGGCTACTCTTCTTGAATCTAGAGGGTTAAAAGTAACCCTGATGAAATTAGACCCTTATATTAACGTTGACCCGGGCACAATGAGCCCGATGCAGCATGGTGAGGTTTTCGTAACCGACGATGGTGCCGAAACTGATTTAGACTTAGGTCACTACGAGCGGTTTATTCGCACCAAGCTGACGCAAAAAAATAACTTCACTACGGGTAGAATTTACGAGCGCGTTATAAAAAAAGAACGCCGCGGCGACTACTTGGGCGGTACGGTACAAGTTATTCCTCATATCACCAATGAAATGAAGAAGGCTATCGAAGATGGCGCTGGCGATGTTGATGTGGCGCTGGTCGAAATTGGCGGTACCGTTGGTGATATTGAATCACTGCCTTTTTTAGAAGCTATTCGCCAAATGCGAATAGAAAAAGGTGTTGAAAATGTGATGTATATGCACCTTACTTTAGTGCCTTACATCGCCGTGGCTGGCGAGATTAAAACTAAGCCAACTCAGCATTCGGTCAAAGAGCTTAGAAGCATTGGTATCCAGCCTGACATACTTTTATGCCGAGTAAGTGATCCTTTACCGGAAGACGCAAAACGTAAAATTGCCTTGTTTACCAATGTTGTCCAAGAGGCTGTTATCTCTGGCGTGGACGTCGGTAACATCTATGAAATTCCACTTTTGTATCGTGACCAAGGCGTCGATGAATTAGTGGTCAAACACTTCCGACTGGATTGTCCGCCAGCTGATCTATCAGAATGGGAGCGTGTTGTAGAGCGTAAGGCTAATCCAACGGGAGAGGTTGATATCGCCTTAGTGGGTAAATATATTGGCTTAACCGAGTCGTATAAGTCGCTCTCAGAGTCACTTATTCATGCCGGTATACATACGCTTACTAAGGTTAATATCAACTATATTGACGCTGAAGAAATCGAAAAAAATGGCGTCGAGATTTTAAATGGCAATGACGCCATTCTAGTTGCCGGTGGTTTTGGTGACCGCGGTACTGAAGGCAAAATTATGACGGCGCGACATGCTCGCGAAAATAAGATTCCATATTTGGGAATCTGTCTCGGCATGCAAGTAGCGGTTATCGATTACGCGCGTAATATCGCGGGTATGAGTAACGCCAATAGTACCGAATTCAACAAAGACACGCCTTTTCCCGTGATCGCCTTGATCGAAGAGTGGACCGACGAGCTCGGCAACCTACAGCTTCGAGATGAAAACTCCGACCTTGGTGGCACCATGCGTTTAGGCGGACAGAAGTGTCACTTAACAGAAGGTACAAAAGTAAGTCAAGTGTATGCTGCAGATACGATTGTGGAACGTCATCGACATCGCTACGAATTTAATAATATGCTGCGTAAACAACTTGTAGATGCGGGCTTGATCATCGGCGGCGTGTCCGATGACGATCTTGTTGAAACTGTAGAAATTGCCGATCATCCATGGTTCGTTGGCGTTCAATTTCACCCTGAATTTACCTCTAGCCCACGCGATGGGCATCCATTATTTACGTCGTACGTTGAGGCTGCTCGTGCTCAACGCAAGAAGACTTAGAGTAGGTTAGAAGTATGAAAATTGCAGATTTTGAAGTAGGCCTTGATCAACCGTTCTTTTTGATCGCCGGTCCATGCGTAATTGAGTCCCGTGAGCACGCCTTAGAGACAGCTAAAATGATTCGTGACATCACTGGCGAACTTGGCATTAATGCGCTTTATAAGTCATCATTTGACAAAGCTAACAGAACATCAGGCTCGTCATTTCGTGGTCCCGGCATTCAGCAAGGCTTAGAAATCTTACAAGAGGTACGTGAGACCGTAGGTATGCCTGTGCTTACCGATGTGCATACCCCAGAGCAAGTTGAGCTCGCGGCTAAGTACGTCGATATGATCCAAACTCCGGCGTTTCTATGCCGTCAAACTGATTTGATTGAAGCCGTAGGTGCTTGCGGTATTCCTGCAAATATAAAGAAGGGTCAATTTTTATCCCCGCCTGAAATGATTAACGTCACCAAAAAAGCTGAAGCGGCTGGTGGTAAAGGCCGAATTACTGTTTGTGAACGTGGCGCCTCATTTGGGTATAATAATTTGGTTGTCGACATGCGCGGATTAGCGCAAATGCGTAACACTGGGTGCCCAGTGGTATTTGATGCCACTCATTCAGTTCAATTACCTGGTGGACAAGGCGATCGTTCTGGCGGTCAGCGCGAGTTCGTTCCTGTACTTGCGCGAGCGGCGGTTGCCGCTGGTGTGGCAGGTTTGTTTATGGAAACTCACCCAGATCCGGCTAATGCAAAAAGCGATGGCCCTAACGCTATGCCAACGCAGCGCTTAAAAGAATTATTGATTGTACTTCAGAAAATCGATCGTGCTACCAAAGCTGGTGGCTTTTTAGAAAACGAGCTGTCTTAGAGTCGTTTACCTAAGTAATTAAACATTAAAATTTATACTCATATTTGAGGCACAAGCATGTCCACCATTGAAACTATTCTTGCACGTGAAATCTTAGATTCACGTGGTAATCCAACTGTCGAAGCCGATGTGACTTTGGCGGATGGCTCTTTCGGCCGTGCGGTAGCGCCATCAGGCGCATCCACAGGCTCTCTGGAAGCGCTCGAGTTACGCGATGGTGACAAAGCTAGATACTTAGGCAAAGGTGTTATTTCGGCGGTAAAGAATGTAAATACGGCGATAGCGGATGCTCTTAAAGGTAAAGATGCACTGGATCAACGTAGTATAGATCAAGTGATGATTGATTTAGATGGTACCGAAAACAAGTCTAAATTGGGTGCCAATGCTATTCTCGCGGTTTCCTTAGCTGTCGCTAAAGCGGCCGCGGTTAGTAAAGGCGTTCCTTTGTACGCTCATTTTGCTCACTTGTTTGGTAACGATACATATTCAATGCCGGTCCCGCAGATGAATATCATCAATGGCGGTGAACATGCCGATAACTCAATCGACTTTCAAGAGTTTATGATTTTGCCTACCGGTTTACCGAGCTTCAGTGAAGCCCTAAGGGCCGGTGCAGAAGTGTTCCATTCGTTAAAGAAGGTACTTCACGATATGGGACTAAGCACCGCGGTTGGCGACGAAGGTGGCTTCGCACCAAATCTAGAAAGCAACGAAGCGGCGGTTGGTATTATTATTCAAGCGATAGAAAACGCGGGCTATAAAGCTGGCGTAGATATCATGATCGGGCTAGACGTTGCTAGTACCGAGTTCTACTCAGAAGGTAAGTATCATCTGAGTGCTGAAAATAAATCGCTAAGCTCCGATGAGTTCGTCGAATACCTTGAGGCCTGGGTTCGAAAGTACCCGATTATTACGATTGAAGATGGAATGGCCGAAGACGATTGGGATGGTTGGGCAGCACATACAAAGAGTGTAGGCTCTGATATTCAACTTACGGGCGATGATTTATTCGTTACCAATACCAAAATTCTACAAAAAGGTATTGATAAAGGCGTGGCCAATTCTATCTTGATTAAGTTTAACCAAATCGGTTCTTTAACCGAAACACTAGACGCTATTCAATTGGCCCACGACGCGGGTTATAAGGCGACTATATCTCATCGTTCAGGCGAGACAGAAGATACGACCATTGCTGATCTAGCCGTTGCCACAGCCGCCGGGCAAATCAAAACTGGTTCACTATGCCGTTCTGATCGAGTTGCCAAGTACAATCAACTGTTACGGATCGAGCAAGAACTAGGCGACTTAGCGGTCTACCCAGGTATTAAATCGTTCGCGACAGGTCACGCGCAAGGTCTGACGCGTAAAGAGCTCCGATAGGTACTATCTAACCATAGGGAGCTCTTTTTTTATAATCCCACTGTTATTACCCTATCTGCCAAAGGTGATCTCTTAATATTTTGGGGATGCGGTTTATACGAGTGTCGCTATGAGTACTTGCTTCTAATTATCCTTCATTA
>JAWUZB010000001.1:0-7803 GCA_034110505.1 Gammaproteobacteria bacterium | reverse complement strand
GCCGCGGCAACGCCTATAGCCGGATGAGGGTCTAATAGGTCGCCGCTAGTATGGTAGACATCGGCGATTGTTTTTAAGGTTGCATCGTCGTATAATCGAAAGCTAGAAAAAAGCTCGCGCGCGGTAGCAAGAGGCTGATCGCTCAAATTCATATGACCGCTTTCAAACTCGCTCATTAATCGCTGAATTTCAGAGCCCTTACGGCCATGCAGGTCAAATAATAAACGCTCAAAATTACTCGATACCATAATGTCCATGCTAGGCGACAACGACTGATGTAAGCCTTGCTTACTATGATCGTTGCTACTAATGCAGCGATGTAAAATGTCATTAGAATTAGTGGCAATAATAAGCTGATCGATTGGCAAGCCCATTTGCTTGGCTAAATAACCGGCAAAAATATCGCCAAAGTTGCCGGTCGGCACTGAGAACGAGATTGTTCGATGAGGGCTGCCTAGGGCCAATGATGCATAAAAATAGTATACAATTTGGGCCATGATTCGTGACCAATTGATAGAATTCACAGCAACCAACTGAAGCCCATCGGGTAAGAATGACTGATCACGAAAACTGGCCTTAACCATGTTCTGGCAATCATCGAAATTACCCTCAAGCGCTATATTGAATACATTATCAGCGATCACCGTGGTCATTTGGCGACGTTGAACTTCTGACACTCGATCATGCGGATGCAGAATAAATATATCAATGTTATCACATCGTTTACAGCCTTCTATTGCAGCCGAACCGGTATCACCTGATGTCGCGCCCATGACTACGACCCTTTGCTGACGCTTAGCCAAAATAAAGTCGAGCAAATGACCTAAGAATTGCAGTGCGAAGTCTTTGAAGGCTAGCGTTGGACCTTGAAATAACTCGAGTACCCATTCGTTGTGACCAGTTTGAATCAATGGCGCGACCGCGTCGTGGCGAAATGAGCTGTAGGCTTTGTCGATGATAGTGGTGAGATCTAAGTCACTAATTTCGCCATCGATAAATGGATGAATTATCTTAAACGCCAGCTGTTGATAACTTAAGCCCGCCCAACTGGCTATTTCATCTTTCGAGAAAGTCGGTAATTTTTCTGGAACATATAAACCACCGTCACTCGCCAAACCAGCCAAAACGACTTCTTCAAAGCTGAGAACCGGCGCATCGCCGCGTGTACTAATAAATTTCATCGCTGCTACTCTTAATTGCTACTGTTATTGCTGCTACGCTTAATTGTAATTAGGCTTAGTTAAAGTGCTCTACGCGAATTCTAACGGCATCAGCGCGCACATCCGCCATCGCCTCGATACTCATAATGGCCTCATCGATTAGACCCTCACGAGTGCGCTGTGTAATGAAGATAACTGAGACAAAGTCTTGGCCTGCAGCGGGTTCCTTTTGTGTAATTGCTTCAATACTGATATTTTGATCGGCAAATTTGGCTGACAACTTAGACATCACGCCCGCCACATCATTAACATCAAAGCGCAAATAATAGGCCGACTCAAACTGATCCGAGGTTTTAACTGGTCGCGACTGTATAGACTCAGGCCTAAAACCGAGATGAGGCACTCGACATGAAGCCGGTGCATCGATGCTTCGCACAACATCTAGAATGTCAGCAACTACCGCCGATGCAGTAGGCTCTGCGCCAGCACCAGCGCCATAATGTAGCGTATTGCCAACCGCATCACCCTTAACCAAAACAGCATTCATTACACCATCGACATTGGCAATTAAACGCCTCTCGGGGATCAAGGTTGGATGCACGCGCAGTTCTAAGCCGTCATCGCCATTCTTGGCGATACCTAAATGTTTAATACGATAACCGAGATCCTCGGCGTACGCTACATCGGTCAAACTTAGCTTAGAGATACCTTCGGTATAAACTTTTTCAAACTGCAACGGAGTGCCAAAGGAGATAGCCGCGAGAATAGTTAACTTATGAGCGGCGTCTATACCTTCAACATCAAAAGTGGGATCAGCTTCAGCATAGCCCAACGATTGCGCCTCGGCCAATACGTCTTCAAAGGTGCGACCCTTGTCGCGCATTTCAGTCAGAATAAAGTTACCGGTACCATTTATTATACCGGCAAGTAGTTCAATTTTATTGCCAGCTAGACCTTCGCGAATTGCTTTGATTATGCCAATGCCTCCGGCAACAGCCGATTCATAACCGACCGACACTCCCTTGGCTTCCGCCGCCGCGAATATTTCATTACCATGCAAAGCAATTAAGGCTTTTTTGGCCGTGACAACATGCTTACCGTTGCTAATCGCTCTGAGTACTAATTCTTTTGCCAGCGTATCACCACCAATCAATTCGACAACAATATCAACGTCACTAGCATCCACCACCTCGAAAGGGTCTTGGCTTAAGGTTAATTGGCTACAGTCGCATAACCGCCGACTGTCGAGATTTCTAACAGAGGCGATTGTGACCTTAACTTCTCGCCCTATTCTACGTGTAATTTCACTAGCGTTTCGTTGCAACACTAATGCTGTGCCACCGCCGACTGTTCCTAAACCTAAGATGCCTACTTTTATAGCTTTCATTTAATTTTAATATGTATTTTCTAACTATTGCAAAGTGCTATTGCGCCAACCGCTATCATTAACGACCAGTCAACATTTTTTTCGACTAGATTTTAACTCGTTCTGGATGGCGTAGCAGTGCTTTTATATTTCGAATCGCCTGCCGAGTACGATGTTCGTTCTCAATTAGGCCGAAACGAACATAATCATCGCCATAGTCACCGAAGCCGATGCCTGGAGAAACCGCCACTTTAGCTTCGTTTAGCAATAGCTTGCTGAACTCCATCGAGCCCAATTCAAGGAAACGATCAGGGATTTTTGCCCACACGAACATGGTCGCCTTGGGCCTATCTACCGGCCATCCCGCGGCTTCTAGACCATCGCATAAGACATCACGACGACGTTGATACATATCACGTATATCAGCTATCCAGTCTTTAGCTTCGGGTGCCTCTAAGGCAAAAATAGAAGCTATTTGTATCGGCGCAAACATGCCGTAATCTAGATACGATTTTAACCTTGCGAGCGCTGCGATCAAGGTCGAATTGCCGACCATAAAGCCAACCCTCCAGCCCGGCATATTATAGCTCTTAGATAAACTAAATGATTCGACAGCAATATCTTTGGCGCCAGGCACTTGCATTATTGACGGCGCAACATAACCATCAAAAACAATATCGGCATAGGCTAAATCTTGAATTACCCAAAATTGATGCTCGATCGCCATCTCAACAATTTTTTCAAAGAACTCTAATTCAACACACTGAGCCGTTGGGTTGCTGGGGAAATTCAGCACTAACATTTTCGGCTTTGGAAACATATTTTTAACCGCCGTTTCTAACTCAGCGAAAAAATCAATATCCTTACCTATCGGCACGTGACGGATGTCAGCTCCAGAGATTATAAAACCATATGGATGGATCGGGTAAGCCGGGTTCGGCACCAATACCGAATCGCCCTTGTCGACAGCGGCCATGGCTAGATGGGCTAAGCCCTCTTTCGAGCCGATGGTACAAATAGCTTCGCGTTCGGGGCAAATATCAACGTTAAATCGCTCACCATACCAATTCGTGATGGCCCTGCGTAAGCGCGGTATCCCTTTAGACACTGAGTATCGATGAGTATCGCCTCGTTGTGCCGCCTCGCAAAGCTTGTCAACAATAGGTTGAGGAGTCGGTTGATCCGGGTTGCCCATACCAAAATCGATAATATCTTCGCCGCGAGCTCGGGCAGCGGCTTTTAGTTCGCCAACGATATTAAAAACATAGGGCGGAAGTCGCTTAATGCGTGGAAAGTCATCTTTAGCCATGACAAATATAAGGCCTCTTGCGGCCGCTACAGTACTAATAATATTGACCTAAGAGTGTAGCGAGGGGAACGCCCAATGTAACCCTAAAAATGAGGCTAAATAATGAATAGTTAGCTTAGATATACCTCAGCTCGATAACGCAGAGAGATAACTTAGGGGGTTAACTGGTTTACCCTTACGGCGTATCTGAAAATGCAAGGCACTTTCTCGACGATTATTGACACCCACCGACCCAATAACCTGCCTAGCGCTTATCTTTTGTCCTTCAGACACTATTATTTTCTGGTTATGAGCGTATGCACTTAGGAAATTATCGTTATGCTTGATAATAACTAAATTTCCGTACCCTTTGAGGCTATTACCGACATACACCACCTCGCCTGGAGCCGAGGCGGTCACGGCCTGACCTTGGGTGCCCAAAATATCAATGCCTTGCTGTGTGCTCGATGGAGAAAAGCGCCGAATCACTTTGCCACTAAACGGCCAAGACCACTTAACTCCAGCAACATCGCGAGCAATAGGCGTAGTATTAACTGTGCTCGCGGGTTTAGATTTTCTTGGGGTATTGCTAGAGGCCAAAGTAGCCGATTTACTAGACGCTGTTTGGGTTTTCGATGCTGAGTCTCGGCTAACACCCTCACGCTTACTAACGTCTTTTTGCTCAAGCCGACTGGCATCATGTCGGCGCTGGATAGGAGGTTTAGCAACAAAGCCAACAGGCTTGGTCAAACGAAGGCGTTGCCCTACTTGCAGGCGACTAACATCAGAAATATCGTTCCATGCAGCGAGTTGCTTAACGTCAAGGTTGGATTCAAAACCAATGCTATAAAGAGTATCCCCCGACTGAACGATGGCGACTATTTGGCCACCGATTTTTTCACTTTGCTGCCTTACGGTTAAAACCGTTCTCTCCTCTACGGCGACCTTAACTGGCGGGGCACAAGCACTCAACAGAACAAAACTTAACGCAGGCAGACAATTTAAACAGCCGACCCTGAAAAATTTAGCTTTAGTAAACAGAGGTTTTGAGGGGTTAAGCAAAATCGCGTAAATAAGCTATTTTAATGTAACAGGTAATACGCAGTTGCGCCCAAAGCAACCAATACCAAGGTTCCCCAGCCGAGCATCTCAACCTGCTTATGAATCGTCTCTTCAAGTTTATCGCCGCCCAACCTGACCAAGCCAGCGACCATATAGAACCTCGCTCCGCGACCAACTAACGACAACAACACAAAAGGCAGGAAGGCAATTCCAAGTACGCCCGATGCAATGGTGAATATTTTATAAGGCACTGGGGTGAATCCGGCTAACAGAATGATCAAGATTCCATGTTCCGCATACTTAGCTTGAATTGATTCAAACGTATCATGCGCATGAAAATAGTTAAGTATTTGGTCGCCATAGGCCTCGAAGAAAAAAGAGCCAATCAAATATCCAAACATGCCGCCAATAACCGACATCACGGTCGTGATGGCAGCAAGTCGCCAGGCTTTTTCTTTATCGGCCAACACCATAGGTGCCAGCATCACATCTACCGGTATCGGAAAAAATGACGATTCAGCGAAACTGACACCGGCCAAATAGCGTTCGGCGTGTTTATGTTTAGCCCACTTAAGAATAGTAGTGTAAATTGGTTCAAATATTTTCACGTGCAATTACGCCTAATTGTTTAACTGTAATTATTAATTTAGTCTGGTGTTTAGCCAAGGCCGGCTAACCGTGGCACAAAGCGTACAGCTTCGATTTCTCGTTCTATTAAACCGGTACTGGTTTTATCGATCACAATCAAAACCTGCCGATCACCTTTACCTACCGGCATCACCACACGACCACCTTCGGCTAATTGATCGATTAGCTCTCGAGGAACATCTTCGGATACCGCTGCGGCCAAAATACCGTCATAGGGGGCGAAATCTAGCATCCCAGCAAAACCATCACCATGCCTAAATTTCACATTTCGAACGCCTAAGTCGTACAATAAATCTCGTGCTCGTCGGTGCAATTTAACAATCCTCTCTAAGCTCACGACTTCATCGCACAAAGGAGCCAAAATGGCGGTTTGATAACCACACCCTGTACCGATTTCGAGCACCTTAGAACGAGGCTTATTGAACAAAGTTTGCGTCATAAGACCAACCGTGTAGGGCTGTGAAATGGTTTGCCCATGACCAATGGGTAAGGCTGTATTTTCATAAGCTCGACTGGCTAACGCTTCTTCAATAAAGATGTGTCGAGGTAAGCTCTGCATTACCTGCAAAACAGCCTTATCAGTAACACCCATACTTTTGATTAGGTCGATCAAACGACCACGAGTACGATCGGAGGTCATGCCTCGGCCGGCGTATTGTGGCTTATTTAACTGTTGAGTATACATATCGTTAAATACTCAATTAAGAGTGTCGAGCCAAGCTTGTACGTCATCAATATAAGCGCTGTCATCAAATGTGGCGTCAAATGGAGTAATCGAAGCATAACCTTGCTCGACGGCTTCAAAGTCTTGCATTTTATGTCGTTTGCTACGACGAAAGTCACCCGCTAGCCCAAGGCGATATTGAGAATTCTTACCGACACCAGATTCTTTGATAGGCGGCGTCGGCGCATCCCTTTGACCCGAAACGGTAGCTTTGAAACCCCTCAGGTCGGCCACCGGAATATCTGGCACATTAACATTTAACACCGCCAATAGGCTTCGGTAATTAAGTAGTGGCAAGGCATTACTCATTTGCACGGCTATATAAGCGGCGGTTTCATAGTGCTGTTCCGAACGCTCAGTAATCGACAATGCAATGCTCGGCATTGCCATACGACGTGCTTCCATTGCCGCCGCGAAGGTGCCTGAATAGAGAATATCATCGGCTAAATTAGGGCCATTGTTGATTCCGCTAATGACTAGGTCAACAGGTTCGTCGACTAAGCTATTTAGACCAATATAAATACAATCGGCGGGTGTGCCATCGACAATAAAAACCCGTTCCGCGGTTTCCTCGACATTTATTGATCGGCGCGCAGAAATTGCCATACCACAACCACTGACATCATCACGCGGGGCAACAATTGTGACCTTATGATGCTGATTTGTAAGTGCGTCTGCCAGAACTAATAGCCCAGGAGCATTATAACCGTCGGCGTTACTGATTAAGATATGCACTGAGTTTCCCTAAATTGTTGAGCGGTGTATCCTTTTCGACCAAGCGTGATTTTAAGCCGCTATGGTTTAAGGAACTATCATTATTATTATTACGCGTAACTGTAAATCTAGTTTGCAGTGGGTATGCCTAGATTAAAACGACAAAAAATCACAAACCACTAGGAAGTCATTTTTAGCCGCAGAGTTACGTCTTCGTCGAGCAGCTTGAGTTTACCATCGAGCGGCCGCTAAATCTATTTACAAAGGACTAAACAGATCAACAGTCTGTGCTCAATAAAGGTCAGCTCAAGCCTCGCCATCAGCTATCTTAAGGTATGCCGCATACGGGTCTCCTGCATCGCTAACAACGACCTCACTGAGCACATTAAAGATCAATGAAAACAGTTGTGCTTGGGACGCGACATTAAGCTTCGAATAAATATTTTTCCTATGCCCGCGCTCAGTATCAGCCGAGATATTCAATTCTCGAGCCGAGGTCTTAGATGGTTTTCCCTCGAGCATTAATTGCAGCACGGTTTGCTCTCGAACCGTAAGTATGCTGCTAGCAAAGTTTTTCAAGCAAGATTTAAGTTGATTGTGCGCTTGCGCAGACGCGTTTGGATCGGCCGCTTGAGGCAAACTGTCAGCCGCCCATTGCCGACTCAAGGCTGAAAGGTAAACTGGGGTGGCGATATGCAGCTGTTGCAGTTCTTGGTCGGTAAACGGTAACGGTAATTGTTGGCGACCAAAGCTCGCTACAATCGCTGTTTTCTTATCAATTTTCTGTACGAAATTAGCATCGTCACACAATCCTGACTGATTGAAGTAGGCAACGGCAAAA